>CASECH010000025.1 GCA_949286405.1 uncultured bacterium | reverse complement strand
TCTTTTATATCTCGATTCATTTGTTTAGCTATCATAAGCATTTCAGAGCGTTTCATATCAAACTTTTTTCGATTTTCTTTATCTTTCATACGTTTATCTAAATCTTTCATCCCCTCTTTATAATGTTCAGATATCTCTTTTCTCCCAATAAAAGCAAGTATACCCGCAGTAACTACACCGGTTATTGCAATTATGTAGAGTAATTTTTGAATTTTTTTATCCATAATAAAAACCCCTTTCATATTTACAAATTTATAGCGGTATTCAATTATGCCTCCAGTTAGAATACTTTTTCATTATCAATAATGATAATAATTTATTAATTAATTAGATAATATTTATGTTTTATTTCTTGTTTTACATGATAAAATTTTGTCAGGAAATAAATGAAGGGAGATAAATATGATTAACGAAAAAATGGAAAAAGCCTTTAATGATCAAATTAACAAGGAACTTTATTCAGAATATTTGTATCTTTCAATGCAAGCTTATTTTGAAAGATTAAACCTAAAAGGTTTTGTAAACTGGATGCAAGTACAAGTACAAGAAGAACATGCACATGCTCTAGGCATGTTTGATTACCTAAACCAAAGAGGCGGAAATGTTATTCTTGAAGCTATAGACAAACCTCAATCAGAATGGGAAAGCCCTCTTGCTGTATTTGAACATGTACTTGAACATGAAGAATACGTTACATCAAGGATTAATGCTCTTATGGATGTTGCAGAAGAAGTTAAAGACAGAGCTGCAATGTCTTTCTTGAATTGGTATTTGAAAGAACAAGTTGAAGAAGAAGATAATGTAGGCAATGTACTTGCTACTTTAAAACTTATCGGAGACGACAAAAAGGCTCTTCTTATGTTAGATAAAGAATTAGCTACAAGAACTTTCGTAGCTCCGGTTATTGGCTAAGAATAGATTGATAAAAGAGGCCGCAAAAAGCCTCTTTTATTTTTTATGGTAAGAATTTATATGACAGATTTTATTAAAGTAAATGAACATAATTTAAATAATTTAGCTGCTCTTGCATCAGAAATTTGGCATGAATATTGGCCTGTAATACTTTCCTCTGAGCAAATAGATTATATGGTAGAAAAATTCCAATCACTTAATGCAATAAAAAATCAAATTGAATTTGAAAACTACAGTTATTATTTTATCAAACTTGACGAAGAATATGCAGGATACTTTGGAATATCAAAGAAGGAAAAATATTTATTCCTATCAAAACTCTATATCAAAAAAGATTTTAGACACAAAGGAATAGGTAGACAAGCTTTTGAAAAAATCAAATTAATAGCTCAAGAAAACAATTTCAATTCTATTATACTCACTGTCAACAAGTACAATGCAAATACAATTAGTGCATACCAAAAGTGGGGCTTTGAAACAATTGATTCAGTCGTCACAGATATTGGAAATAGCTATGTGATGGATGATTATATAATGGAATACAAATTTTTATAAAAAAAAGAAACCCTCGTGTAATGTACAGTATGCGAGGGATTTTAAATATAATATAAGAAGGTGTAGAAAATTCATATAAGTTAAGTTAAATTCAAATTGTTTCCGTTTCGGTATCCGACTCCTGCTCTATAACCTGATATGAAATACATAAAAGGTAAAGCAGGCTCAATCCATTTGAAACCTGATAAAATTCCTGCAGTAGCAATATCATCAGCATGCAGTGCTATATCTAACGGTTCCGGTTTTCTCTCACAATAAATACCTCTACCTGATTTTTTTTCTCCAAAAATCGGATTTATACACTTTTTACTAATATAATTTGCGATATAACTGCCCCCAACAATTCCTGTTGCAGTAATACCTGAAAGAATTACCAACAATTTTTGAGTTGGTTTAAGAGGTTTTATTTTTCCGTGCTTTTCTAACTGCTCTGAAAAAAATAAGGCTGCACCAGCACCGACGTTACATAGGAAGATATTAGCAAGATATTGGTACAGCCCCTCTTTGACCTTATTGGCCGTCCTTTTTTTATTATTTGTATGTGTAGAAAAGTCAGCAATCAAACCTCCAGTCACACCTCCAACTACCGGTACAAGCCCAAGTAGTGAAAGCCTGCCTATCTCAGAAAAAATTTCTTTTGAATTCAAATTTTTCTTCTCAGGAAGTATCACACTGAATAAATCCTTTTTGTGTTCATTATTTGGTAATTTATCAATTAAAATCTGTATTTGCTTTGGCAAAAGCTCTTTTTTCTCAGATCGTTTTAATATGTTTAAAATAGATTTATCTTCAATTTTAACATTCGTTAAATAGTTTTTCACAGCTTTTGTCTGTAATTTTTGGATTTGTTCTAATGGAGTGTTCTCCATCAACCCGTTAAATATTTTTTTGCTACCTAATTTTAATCCCCTAGTTCCGACCAATGAAGCACCAATTGTTGAAGATATAACAATCATATTTTTCAAAAAATAATTTCTATCAGGACTACTTTTATGCTTTTTTGAATATTTAAAAGAATCAACAACCCCCAATGCACCACCTGCACCAATTAACAAAACCGGCATATGCATATGCAATTTATTCAATATAATCGGTTGGTCTACGTATTTTGCAATAGTTCCTAGTTTCATAAAATTTATTAACCCATTTGTTAGCCTAGACTAACTTTATATGAAATAATTATTTTTGTCAAGTAGCAAAAGGCAAAAACTAATACAAATCTTTAGTGTTGATTTTGGAATTATTAATAAAATCAGTAAGTTTTAACATATTTTCAAAAAGTTTTTCAGAAACAATATGTTCCATTTTACAAGCAATTTCAGCAGATTCAGTTTCATCCAATCCCATAACATCTGTAAAAAATTTAGCTATATTTTCATGTTTTTCCAAAACCTGTTTAGCAATTTCTTCTCCTTTAGCTGTCAAAGTAATAGGAGAATATGGAGTATAATTAACCAATTTTTTTTCTGATAATGTATTTAATGCCCCTGTAACTGAAGCTTTTCTAACATTTAAAGACTTTGCAATTGCAGTTACTTTCGCATTCCCATTTTTTAAAACTTGAGAATAAATTTCTTCAATATAATCTTCAAGGCTGCAAGACAATTTTTCCATATCAAAGCTCCTCAACAAGTTTTATAATTGCGTCAGTGCTGTGTACAATCATTTTACACCCCTCATTTTTGAGAACTGTTTCATCTCTAAATCCCCACAGAACTCCTATACAAGGTAATGATGCATTATAAGCAGTTTTGACATCAACTTCTGAATCCCCAATGTATACACAATTTTTTCTATCAACACCTAATTCATAAATAGCTTTATAGACACCATTCGGAGCTGGTTTTTTAGGCACATCATCCATCTGCCCGATAGCTACATCAATCAAGTTTGTAAAATATTTATCGCACAACTCTTTTACAGCTGCATCAAACTTATTTGATACAACAGCAATTTTATAACCTTTTTCTCTCAAATTCGCCAACAACTCCATAACCCCCTGATAAGGAGCTGTATGATTGTACATATTTTGAGAATAATTTTCTCTAAAAAGCTTCAAACAATCTTGGAAATCAGGATTTTCAACTCCATCAGGAATAGCTCTTTCAATAAGTTTTGCAACACCATTGCCTACAAAACACCTAACTTCTTCCAAAGACCTTTCTGGATAACCAAAATAGCTAAGAGCATAGTTAGTACTATCCTTTAAATCTTCCAAAGTATTGAGCAAAGTCCCATCTAAATCAAAAATTAAAGCTTTAATCATGCAAACATATTAGCATAAAATCATTGAGCAATATAAATAAAAAGTTAAATTATTAACAAATTCTCAAATAATTTGTTATAATCAATGCTATGGATAATAATAGTTACGAAGATTTTATTTCTACAGTAAGCCATGAGCTTAGAACACCTTTGACATCTATCAGAGGATTCTCCCAAACTATGCTAAATTCTTGGGACAAACTTGATGATGAAAGTAAGAAAAAATTCCTAAAAATTATTGAAGAACAATCAAACAGATTAATAAATCTTGTGGAAAATATGCTTTCAGTTACAAAATTACAAACCGCTAAAAATTCAGTTATCTTAAAAGAAATTAGTATAAGACCTGTCATTGATACAATTACTTCGCTTGTAAAAAATCAATACAAAGACAGAAAATTTGACATCGAAATTAACCCGCAAACACCTGCAATCCTAGCTGACAAAGATAAATTTCAACAGGTTATGACCAACTTAATTGAAAACGCAGCAAAATATTCAGAAGAAAATTCAACTATATTTATTCAGGCACAACCTTCCAAATGTACTGAATTTGTATCAATAAGAGTTACGGATACAGGCATAGGAATAGATGAAGCTGATTATGAAAAAATATTTAACAAATTTTCAAGAATAGATAATCCACTGACAAGAAAAGTTCAAGGCAGTGGACTCGGATTATATATTACAAAAAATCTTGTAGAAAAAATGGACGGAAAAATATCAGTACATTCAGAAAATAACACTACAACTTTTGAAGTTCTTATTCCTTCAGCAGATATCGAACGTCAAGCGAGGATAAAATGCAAACAGTAACTCTTATTATTGATAAAAGAAAAGAACTTTCAACAAAGTATAAAAAAATTCTTGAAAGTGCTAATAATAAAGTAATAGTATCAAAAAATCTTCTCTCAGCTATAAAACTGATACAAGATTTGGAACCTGATTTGATAATAATATCAGATAGTATTGACAGTAATTTATCAGATTATTGCAAAAAAATCAGAGCTCTTACATACAATATGCGTCCGATTATCATAGCTACTTCCAAATCTGCTGAGCTTGAAGATAAAATTGATGTACTAGCAAATGGAGCTGATGATTTTATATCAGAGCCTGTTAATCCTGAAGAATTTATAATGCGTATAAAAGCACACCTAAGAAGAGAATTAGAATCAAATCTTGATACAAAAAAAATGCTGCCAAATAAAAATTACTCTCTTAGAGCACTCAAAAGAATTGTAAACAACTATTTTCCATGGGCTTGTCTTTTGGTAAGCATAGAAAACTTTGAAAACTACAAAGAAAACTACACACAACTAGCTTCTGATAAATTAGTTCAAACTTATTGTGCAATCATCAATTCTGCTCTAACTAAAAATGATTATCTAGGCTCAATTTCAGAAAATGAGTTTTTAATAATAACAGATAGATTTAAAGCTGAACAAGTAGCAAATTATCTTACTTTTGCATTTGATTCTGTTGCATCAAAATTCTACTCTACACAAGACAACAGACGAGGATTCATGCTAATGCAAGGTGATGAATTCGCTGGAAGAAGATCAAATTTTGTACATACAACTATCGGGGTGGTTACTAATGAATTCATAAACTACCAGAATTCATCTATGCTTATGAATGCACTAATTCAAATTCACAACATGGCTGATATCCCAAATAAATCTAATTACATGATTGAAAGGCCAAGAATTACAGCTGAAAATGCAATAGAAAACTCTACTTTTAACAATAAAATTGTTATCGTTGAAAATGATGAGTCAATGACACTACTTTTGACAACAATTTTTAACTTGCAAGGTTATGATGTCGATGTAATAAGTAACAGTAAAAGTATAAACCCTGACAGTACTACTCCTGCAGTTATGATTATCGATGCCGGAAACGCTGAAACATTAACCGGATTAGAAATATGTAAAAAAATTAAAGGAAATCCAAAATATTCCAAAACCAAACTTATTGTTACATCAATCTATCATGATAAAGAAACAATATTAAGTTCGGGAGCAGACCTTTATATACCAAAACCTTATGAATTGTCAGTACTTATAAAATGGGTGGAAAAACTTGTTACAGAAACAAACCGCTAACCTAATAATTGCTCTAATTTTGCAGCATTATCAGAAGCTTTTTGAGTATCTTTAATTCCTGTACGTTTCATATAAGTTCTTAAAGCTTCACGTATAAGCTCACTTCTGGTTCTTTGTTCAAAAGATGCGATGCCATCAATTTTATGTAAAAATTCGTCAGGCATTGTAACCAATATCTTAGCCATTTCACTAATCCTTATTATTCTTAACCCAAAAACTACAAGTAGTATCATATCACATAAATAACGATTTTTCAACCCACTTGAAAAATCTTATAATATGGATTAGACTGGTCAGGCTATAGACAAGCATTAATTATTTGAAATACTAAAAATGTTATTTACAAGAAAGGAGTTTTACCATGGAAGATAACAACAAAAATGAAGAACAAGAAAATTGTATGTTCTGCAAACACCCTGTAATGCGTTCAATATTCACAGGTATCTTAATATTTTTAGGTGCATTCGCTGCATTTTATGTTGTTTCTGATTGGCATTTTAAAAGAATGATGGATCCTGCTTATCAAATGAGAAGAATGGATCGTGTAATGATGAGAGATGC
>CASECH010000024.1 GCA_949286405.1 uncultured bacterium | reverse complement strand
TTTTAAAATGGTCGGGATGACACGATTTGAACGTGCGACCCCCTCGTCCCAAGCGAGGTGCGCTACCAAGCTGCGCTACATCCCGACGGGGTTAAGTCAACCTTTCTGGCGACAAGTTTTATTCTATGATAAACATTTTTTACAGTCAAGTGTTTTATAAAAACTTTTTATTGAAATTTTTGTTCAATTTTATTTTGAACAAAAGTTTGTTTGGCTGCAACTCCAAGACCAATACCTGCAAGTAGGTATGTAGTCCAAGCGAATAGGTAATTCCTTTTTAAAACTTTTAAGTTTGCATTATTACCAAGTACACTTTTTGCCGCTTTTATACCTCTTATGGATGCAAGACCTTCTTCTATAATTGTAGGTACAAAAGATAAAAATCCAAGAATTCCTGCATTTTTTTCTATAAAGTTTGGCTTGTTATCTTTATTTCTAAATAGTCCATCTAGCATTAACAAGGTAGTAGGAGCAGCAGATGCAAATCCTCTTGATTTTTGTAATAATTTTAAAAATTTTCCCTTATGTGCATTTATTGCATGACCTAGCTCATGCAAAATTAAAGAAGGCTTACTTTTTGGTGCAACTGCGAGTTTCAATTGATCTGTATAAAAAGCATTTTTCCCTGCAGCTACAATTTCCAGTTCATTTCCTAATACATTACCAAAGCGGTTTGTATAACTTCTTATATTGTTTTTGTCAATATAACCGACTTCAACGTTTAAAGAGTTATCTTTAACCATTTTATTTGCTATTTTTTGAACATTTTTAGTCGTGGTAAATTCTTTACCTTGCATAAGTTTTGTACTACACCAGTTAGAAATTTTTTGTAGTGACATTGCAATTCCTTGAAGTATAACTGCCAGAATGGCGGTTTTACCTAAATTAGGATTCTGATCTTCAGGTTGCTCATAATAATTGTTGTAGTATGGGGAATGTGCATTAAAATTAATACTTTTTGATGCAGAATGTATTGTATTATTATAACTATTGTTTATGTTATGACTGTTAATGTTTATCATAGAAACCTTCTACTTTTGTAGATATTATAAAATATCTGAAAGTAAAAAATTGCGTTGAAAATAAAAATTCATTAAATTATGTAAAAGAGGAATTAAATAAATTCCTCTTTTACATAAATGATTATTCTTCTTTTTCGAACATATCCTTTCCCACTCCACAAACTGGGCATACCCAATTATCAGGTTGGTCTTCGAAACTTTTACCTTGTTCGTTTTCGTCATAAATCCATCCGCATACTGTACATTTGTACTTCATAATTTTCTCCTTTCATGTTATATTTGAGGTATGAAAAAACATATTTATGAACAAAAAGTTTATTATTCAGATACCGATGCATATGGTGTTGTCTGGCATGGTGCTTATTTAAGGTGGCTTGAAGCAGGTCGGGTTGAATGGTGTGAAATGATGGGACACAATCTGATAGAATTACGTGAAAATGATATTGTGCTTCCTGTTGTCAATTTAAATGTTCGTTACAAAGCTTCAGCCAAGTTAAATGATAGTTTGATTATTGAAACTTGGATTACAAAATTCAATAACCTGTCGGTTACATTTAGTCAGGTTATAAAATCAAAAGATACTGGAAAAGTCTTTATAGAAGCTGATGTAGATGTTGTTGCAATTTCAAATGAAGGTAAATTGTATCGTAGAATGCCAAAAATTTTAGCTGAGGTATTTGAAAAGGAATTGGAAGAATGTCAGGTACTCGTTTAAACAAATATATTGCATCTTCTGGATTATGTTCAAGAAGAAAGGCTGATGAACTTATTGAACAAGGTCTTGTAATCGTAAATGGCAAGATTGTAAAAGAACTTGGCTACATTGTGAATGATAAAGACAAAGTTTTTGTAAATCAAAAATTAGTTAGACCTACAAAACATGAGTATTATAAATTTTACAAGCCCGCCGGTTATATAACTACTTGTGAGGATACTCAAGGTCGGAAAACTATTTATGATTTACTTCCTGATACAATGCTAAATCTTAAACCTGTCGGTCGTTTGGACAAAGATAGTACAGGATTGTTAATCTTAACAAATGATGGGGATTTAATTTATCAGCTAACTCATCCGTCAGTTAAAGTTCCCAAAGTTTATTTGGTTTCTGTTGATGCTCAAATTCACAGGCATGAGTTAGAGAAAATTGCAAATGGTGTTGAAATTGAACCTGGTAAAATTGCATACGCTGATATAACTGTACTGGAAATGGATAATAAGCATACTTTTATGCA
>CASECH010000023.1 GCA_949286405.1 uncultured bacterium | reverse complement strand
TCAACAGATTCAACAGGTTTATGTGCTGCAATTTGATTAGCTGCTCTGTCTTGTGAACCTTGTGAAGTTATATTATTCATCTTTAGCTCCTATGTATCTCGTGCTTACATCTATATAAAAAATTTAAAATTTATTAGATTTCAGCATGTTCTTCTTTTGTTACATTTGTTAATATTTATTTCTATTAAAACTAGACCATCTGGATAATTAATATAAATCCAGTGATTGATGTCTTTATTTGTATTGAAGTGTAAACTGATAATGTAAGAAGATTGGGGAATTATGTTAAAGAAAATAGTTATAATTTCAACATTAATATTTACAGTCACCTCAGGTAAAGCTTTGGCTGGTGATAATTTTTTGAACTCTGTTGTACTTGAAAAAAATGAAGATGGTTATGAAGTATTACTGAGATCTGACAACCTTGCTAAAGTAAAAAAATCAGTTCAATCTCCAGATAAAGTTGTATTGACTTTGAATGGTATTTCGACTGCAAATGATTTTAATACTATGTATAAAAATACATCTGAAGTTAATAATATTGTAGTAGAAAATGTGGATGCAGATACTGTAAAAATCTACATTCAGGCTCAGGATATTGCAAAAGCAGATATTTTGTTCGATACTCCGAATTCGGCTCCTATACCTATCAGTGATCATTTTGCTAATGAAAAGATTTCTTGGAGTATTATTTCATTTTTGGTTCTTTTAATGATTATGAAATCATCAAAAAATGTGAAGACTGGTAATTTGCTCTATGATTTACATCAACAGGTTGTTAGAGAACGCGAAATGGAAATGTATGCAAATTTTAAACAAGAATTAAGACATATGCCGAGTATAAATTATAATTTGAAAAAACGAAATCAAAAACTTAGTGATACTCGTCAAGATGAAACAATTAGGACCATTAAAAATTCAAAACAACTAACACGTATTTAATTTAATACCTGACTTTTCAGTCAGGTATTTTTTTTAATTATTATAATAGTTGAAAATAATTTTTTCTATTTGTTTTGAAGAAGTGCCATCACCATATGGATTTGATATTTTCAAACGAGTTTCTTGTCTTGATTTAGCTAAAATAGCCTCAGAATATTTCAAAATTTTATCATAATCTGCTCCGACCAAAACGGAAACGCCAGCATCAATACCCTCTTGACGCTCTGTTTCATACCGCATCACTAGTGTAGGACATCCAAAAGATGGTGCTTCTTCTTGAATTCCTCCTGAATCTGTTAATATGAGTTTTGCGTTTTTCATCAAATAAACAAGATTAGGATAGTCTAAAGGTGTTAATAATTTTATATTTGCAAGTCTATTGAGTCTTGCATAAATTTTATCCTTAACATTAGGATTAGGATGAACAGGAATAATGAAAGTATGATTTGAATATTTTTCAGCTAAGTATTCAATAGCGTCAATAATCCTGTCAATTCTTTCTCCATGATTTTCTCTTCTGTGTGCTGTAATTAAAACTAAATTGTCATTTATTTCTATACCTTGATTGTTATAAAAATCTTTTGCATTTGAAAGTGTTTCATCAGATAAACAAAATAGTGCATCTATTACGGTATTACCAACAACATGAATTTTATCGTCTGAAATATTTTCTTTTAATAGAGCTTTTCTATTTTTTTCTGTCGGTGCAAAATTTAATTCTGCAACTCTGGTTGTCATCTGACGCATAACCTCTTCAGGAAATGGTTCATAAATGTCATAAGAACGCAGACCAGCTTCTATATGGAACACAGGTATTTTTCTATAAAAGCTAGCTAATGCTCCACATAAAACAGTCATTGTATCACCTTGTACAATTGTTGCGTCAATATTATTATTTTTAAATACAGAATCAAGTGCAGTCAAAATCCTTGTTTGAACTTCCAAAAGAGTTTGATTAGGCTTCATGCAATTAAGGTTTATATCAGCTTTTAGTCCAAAATATGAAAGAGTCTGATTTGACAATTCTTTTTGCTGTTCTGTATTACATACTATAACATTATATCTATCACTATGTTTTTTTAGTTCTAATATGACTGGAGCTAATTTTATAACTTCCGGTCTTGTCCCAAATACGAATAAAATATTTTTCTTGTCCATACAAAATAGTTTAATATAAAAAATATTAGTATGCAATTGTATATCCTGTCTAATAACTTTTAGGGGAATTAATTTTTTTGTTGAAAAGATATAATTTTTAATAATCAAGTTTAAATAAAGGAGAATGTATGTTTTACGGTTATTCCAGTAACAATTTTGATTATAATGAGTGCAACGCAAGAGGAGCTTGCTCTGTATCTCCCTATATCGTTTCTTTGCAAATAATTATGTTATCAATTTTATCTCAAATAGCTTATTATATTTCTAATTTTAAGGGTTTTGACAATTGTGATCAAAAACTTATTTTATTTATTATTGAACAAATTAGTAATTTAGATTCTGTAAAGGAATTTTCTGAAGCACAAATCATTGATATAATTAATTTGCAATATAATAGTCTAAAAAATATTTATAATGATTGTACTTGTGAAGATAAAATTGTTAAACCGCCTAAATTATTATTTGATTTAAGTTCTGATATGAAACTTTCTTCAATTATAAAAAATTACGAACATAAATATTTCAATAAATACAGTAATGATAGTACCAAAAATAAATATGTTAATGAAATCCTTATTGCTATTTTAAAAAGTATTTCAAATAATATAATTGCATATAATGATTTGCAAACTTTACATAAACCTTCAGCACAAGAAGTTATTTCGGCATTAAATTTATTTAATAAAACAAAAATATCAATAAAAAAAATAAAAGAATCAATTAAAAATTTATCATTATTAAATATTGAGCTGCTAGAGTTAATCTATGAAGAAAAAATTAAAAAATTTGGGGATATATCAGAGACAATAACCTCTTTTTCAACAACAAAAGGGAAAGCTATTTTGGTTTCAGGAAGTGATTTAAATGAACTATACAATTTACTTGAAAAAACAAAAGATAAAAATTTTGATATTTATACAAATGGAAATTTAATTATATCCCATGCATTTGCAAAATTTAAGAATTTTAAAAACTTAAAAGGTCATTTTGGAAATCAAAAAAAGTCAACTATCTTAGATTTTGCAACTTTTCCAGGACCGGTTTTGTTGACAAAGAATGAAACTAAAAATTTGGAATATCTATATAGAGGTAAACTCTTTACTTCAGATTCAATGGCTCCAAAAGGTATCGTACACTTAGAAAGTAGTGATTATAATGACTTAATTGAAGCTGCAGAATTGTCAAAAGGTTTTAAGAAAGGTCAAGAAAGGAAATCGGTGAATGTTGGCTTTGACATTGATCAAATATCTAAAGAATTTAAAGATATGTCAATTGCATTGAAAAATAAATCCATAAAACAGATATTTATAATAGGGCTAGGGGATTATTCTATACAACAAGATGACTACTTTACCAGATTTTTCAAATTAATTCCTAAAGATAGCTATGTACTAAGTTTTTCATATGGGAAAAATTCAGAAAATATTCGTGTATTAAATATCGGGAATGATTACTCAATTGCACTTGCAATACTGCATGAGTTATTCAAAAATATTCCATTAAAATCAGATAATTTAGTTTTTTACCTTACAAAGTGTGATGTAAATACACTTTCAAGCATAGTTAATTTAAAAAATAACGGAGCAAAGCACGTCTTTTTATCAGAATGTCCATCAATGGTGATTAATCCTACTGTATTAAAAGAATTTAGCGAAATATTTGATATAAAGATTACATCCAATCCCAAAAAAGACCTTGAACTAATTTTTTGAATATGAAAAATAAAAAAAGAAGAATACCTGAGTATTCTTCTTTTTTTTCGTAAAATATATTACAATATTAATATCTGTAATGAGCAAAAGCTTTGTTAGCTTCAGCCATTTTGTGTGTATCTTCACGTTTTTTAACTGCAGAACCTGCTCCATTAGAAGCATCTATTAATTCATTAGTTAATTTTTCAACAAAAGATTTTCCGCCACGTTTCTTAGCAGATTCAATCAACCAAGAAGAAGCTAGAGCAAAACCTCTGTCAGCTTTTACTTCAATAGGAACTTGATAAGTTGAACCACCAATACGTCTTGCTTTTACTTCTAATAAAGGAGTAGCATTAGTAAGAGCTTTTTGGAAGATTTCAATAGCATCTTCATTAGTTCTTTCCTTAATTCTTTCCATTGTTTCATAGAAAATCTTTTCTGCAATAGATTTTTTACCACGTCTCATTATACGGTTGATAAATTTTGAAATATCAACACTGTTATATACTGGATCTGCTAAAGGAATTCTTTTAGCTGGTTTAGAACGTCTAGACATTATTTCTTACCTCCTTTAGCTTTTTTAGCACCATATTTTGATCTGCTTTGTGCACGGTTAGCAACACCAGCAGTATCAAGTGTACCTCTAACGATGTGGTATCTTACACCAGGAAGATCTTTAACCCTTCCGCCTCTGATTAGAACAACACTGTGCTCTTGTAAGTTGTGACCAATACCAGGGATATATGAAGTTACTTCAAATCCATTAGTCAATCTAACCCTTGCAACTTTTCTTAATGCTGAGTTAGGTTTTTTAGGGGTAGTTGTATATACCCTTGTACAAACTCCACGTCTTTGAGGACATTCCATCAAAGCAGGAGATTTTGTTTTGTCAGTTAGCTTTTTACGTTCTCTACGTACAAGCTGATTAATTGTAGGCATTTGTTTCTCCTTTTGCTGTTTTTGTTTACTACACTTATGCCCTTAACCGTCAAATCCAGCACGAAAATTTCGGCTAAGCGTGTAATTAAATTAAACAACGTACAAGATTAATTGTCAACTAATTATTGATATTTAAATCAAAATTTAGTATAATACACAAGGAGAGTTTTATGGAAAAATATAAAGAAAGTTTGTTTTTTTTAATTTGTATCGCTATATTAGTAGGTTTAGGTTTTCATTTTGGAATATTTAATTCCCAATTTGGAAATAATTTGAGTGTTTCTTTTAACGAATTTTTAAATTCATTTCAGACTACACAAACAGATAAAAAAAGTTCTGGTAGTGCTTCAAGTACAAGAGCTAGAGCTATGTATAACGGAGTAAGAACTTCGCATATACCGCAAAAAGTTGTCAATGGTGTAAGTGCATCTTATCAATGGAATAGTATATTTAAAGCTTCTAAAAAAACTATATTTTTTGTATATGATAATAATTCAACATTATACTCCAATCAACAATTTTACAATAGTGTAAATTCTTTCCTATCCTCAAATAACTATAACAGATATTATCAATTAGTAGCTTTAGATACTAATTCATATTCCTCTATGAAAT
>CASECH010000022.1 GCA_949286405.1 uncultured bacterium | reverse complement strand
CTTGGATACGTAATTATTTGAATTGGAGTCCATAGAAATTTGCTCAACAATATCGACAATCTTTTCAATATCAGAAGTCCCTACCATACCAACAAGTTCAGGAATTGCTTCTTTTAATTCTTCTTTATACTTTTGAGGCAAACAACCTGCTGCAATAACTTTTTTACCTGCTTGCACCAATTGTAATATGGACTGTACCGACTCCTTTTCAGCATCATGAATAAACGAACAAGTATTCACGACAACTATTTCAGCATCTTTTTCATCAAGGGTAATTTCATAACCCTTATCAGATAAAATTCCCAACATTAATTCAGAATCAACCAAATTTTTTGCACATCCATGGTTTAACAAAGCTATTTTCATTCTACACCTCATGTATTGAATACTACCATGAATAGGTAAAATTTGAAATTATTCTCTAAAACTAATTCAACATTTGTAAAAAACAAAAAGTCATTAAATAATGAATAATTTCACTAAATATTGAATATTTTAAATTTTATGTTATATTATAAATATGAACGAAATTAAAATAGATACAAAAAATATATGTACACAACTTAAATATCTTGCGAATACACAAGGTATGAACATGACAATGCTTAAGTTTATGATTAATGAATTATTTGAAAAAAAAGACAGTATAAGAAATCTTTATAATAAAATGAAGCATAACCGACTAAGAGTTTCAGAACTGGCAGAAATAGCAGAAGTTCTTAATTATGAAATAATACTCAGAGAAAAACCTTAACGTTTAAAACGTAATTTTATACCATAACGCATAATCTTATTAATTAATGATTGAGGTAACATCGCAAATATTTCCGAAATTTTTGCATCAATACCTATTGTATACGATGCCTTAGTTTTTTTGAGAGATTCAACCTTTTTCACAAGTCTGACAACTTTATCAACATCAAGTCCTCTTAACTCGTTTTTCAAAGCATTATCCGCTAAAAATTTCATCTCTTTATCGTAGTCTTTGCACGATTTTATTTCATTCTTATTAATTTCTACAGATTTACTCCACAAAGGAGTAGCAATTACTCCAGGTTTGATAGAAATCACTTTAATATTTTTATGAGTTTCCATCTGTAATGCATTAAACAATATATCTAATGCTCTTTTAGAAGCACAATATGGTGATATAAAAGGAAATATCCCAAAACTAGCCATGGAACTTATATTAATAATTTTACCATTATCTTCAATCAAATCGAATAATCTCTGGTTAAAATCTAAATGCCCAAAAGTATTAACTTCAAATTGATATCTTATTCTATCAATTGAAATATTTTCTATCGGCCCTGCTACGACACAACCAGCAACATTTATTATTGTATCTATTTTATCTGTTTGAGATCTTAAATAAGCTACAGCACTGGCAATAGAATGTTTATCAGCAACATCCATATAAAAAGGATAAATATTTTTTGATATAGATTGTAATTCTTCTAAATAATCTTCATTTCTATATCCTGCAAAAACAATACAATCATAGGAAAAAGCTTTTACTAAAGCTTTTCCAATCCCTGATGTTGATCCTGTTATCACAATTGTCTTCACTTTAATGTAATTCCTCTTTAGTCTGCCATATAAGAATTGAATAGTGGTAAATAAAGAGCAAGAGCCAAAACTAATACAATACTACCAATTACAATCAACATAATTGGCTCAATCATCTTTGTCATAGTATCAATAATACCATCTAACTTTTTATCAATAAAAGATGTAGCTTGTAATAGCATATCACCTAAACGCCCAGATTGTTCACCTGTTGCAATCATAAACAAAATCATTTTAGGCATTACATTTGTAGATCTCAATGCTACTGACAAATGTTGCCCTTGTTGCACTTTCAAAGTAGCTGTTTCTACTTTAGTTTTTAAAGTATGATTAGTTAAAGTCATATTTGCAAGGTATAAACACTCAATAATTGGAACCCCAGCATCATAAGCTACCTGCATTACAGCAATAAAGTTTGCAAAATTTGAAAACTGAATCAAATCAGTTAATAAAGGTACCTTCAGAACGTATTCATCAATTTTTCTTTTACTTGGTTGCCAACGATATAAAAATGTTGCACCGCCAAATATTGATCCTAAGATAATAGGAGCAAAAAACCAATATGTTTTCAAAAATATACCAGCGGACATTAACGTAGCTGTAATCCAAGGTAATTCTTTTCCCATTCCGTCAAACATTTCCTTAAATACCGGAAATACAAACATTAACATTACTAATACAATAATTATTGCCAAAACAATAACAAACATCGGATACATTAAAGTCCCAATTACTTTACCTCTAATATTTGCTTCTTTAGTTTGTAGTTCCAATAGACGTTCAAGAGTCTTTTCCAATTCACCGGAATCTTCACCGGCCTTACACAGACCAATATATATTTGACCAAATTGCTCTGGATACTTAGCAATAGTATCTGCAAAAGTTGCACCAGCCATAATCTGACGACGTAATTCTTTTGCAACAAGTCTTACTTTTAGTTTTGCAGCATCATTTTCAATAAACATTAAAGATTCAATAATAGGAATACCAGACTGAGCCAAAATTTGCATTGTAGATGTAAAATCCATTTTGTCCTGCAATCCCAATTTTTGCATCTTACCTTTGGAAATTGACTTACTTTGCTTAGCCTCATCAGCTTTTGATTTTTCTTCATAAACTTTTGTAGGAATAAAGCCTAGTTTTAAAATACTTGACCTTGCTTCTCTTAAATCAGAAGCCTCAACTTTTCCTTTAACAATATCCTTATTATTTTTTAAAGCTATATAATTATATATTGTCATTATTTTCTCCTATTCATTAACCACACCTAATACACGCACAAACTCGTCAATAGTAGTTAAACCATTTAGTATGTGATTCAAGCATGACTGATTTAAGGTAGTCATACCATTTCTGACAGCTGATTCTTCTATTTCCAAATCATGAGCACCCATTGCGATTAATTTCTTAATTTCTTTTGTTATCGTCATAATTTCATATACACCAAGCCTTCCTTTGTAGCCTGTAAAATCGCATTTATTACAGCCTTTAGCTCTGTATATAGGTTTTTTCATAAATTCTTGAATTTCAGCCTCATCAGCTATAATTTGTCTTGCTTCATCGTGAGTTGCAAAATATTCTTCCTTACAATCATCACACAATCTTCTTACAAGACGCTGAGCTATTACCCCTGACAATGTAGAAGATACCAAATAATCCTTAGCACCCATTTCAATCATACGAGTGACAGTAGCAGCAGCAGAATTTGTGTGAACTGTACTTAGAACTAAGTGTCCTGTAAGTGCAGCTGAAATTGCAATTTCTAGTGTTTCATAGTCACGAATTTCACCAACCAATATGATATCTGGGTCTTGTCTTAATATAGCTCTCATACAAGATGCAAAAGTAATACCAGCTTTTGCATTAATCTGAGACTGATTTATACCCTCAAGTTTAATTTCTATAGGATCTTCGATTGTGGTAATATTAACATCTTCATCATTCAAACTTTTCAGTACTGAATAAAGGGTTGTTGTCTTACCGGAACCGGTAGGACCTGAGGTCAAAATAATTCCGTTTGGACAACTTACCATATTCTTAATTTTTGCAATATCCTCTTCAGTTCCACCTACCAATTTTATATTCTTGTCATCAGCATTCAAACTTACAGCAGGTGCTAGGACACGAATACAGACCTTTTCTTTTCCTGATACAGGTAGAGTATTGATACGGAAATCATAAGAACCGCTTTTATACTTTATCGAAAAAGTACCGTCTTGTGGTCTTCTATGTTCTGCAATATTCATTCTTGATAATACTTTAAAACGGGCAAT
>CASECH010000021.1 GCA_949286405.1 uncultured bacterium | reverse complement strand
TTCCAAACCATTCCAACATACAAAGTAGCAGAACTTGAAGATTGGATAAAAAAACAAGGAAAAAGTAAGGGGATTAAATTTGAGCCGGATGCTCTTACTGCAATAATTTCACAAATAGGTAATAACTTAAGACAAATTGATGCAGAACTTGAAAAGCTTAAACTTTTTATTTATCCCAAAGATACCGTAACAGCTGCAATGGTAAAAGAAATGTGTATTTCTAACGAGGATCTTTTCGCATTTTCAGACTTTCTTATGGAAAATCAAAAAGATCAAGCTCTTTTAGAGTACAGAAAACTGCTTGAAAAAAGATATCCGCTTGAGATTTTATCAACATTACAGACAATGCTCAGACGGTGGATTACCTTGAAAGCAAAAGCACAAGAATGCTCATCTTTTGAACTTGCAAAACTTACAGGGATGCATGAATACGTCGTAAAATTAAACTTACAAAAACTAAAAAAAACATCTCTTAAAGATTTGGTGAAACTTAAACAAAATTTAACAGAAGCTGAATTTAGGATAAAATCAGGACAAGCTTTTGACATAGAAAATGAAATTGAAAACGCATTTTTTCAGTAAAATAAATACAGGAGAAAATAAAAATAATGAATTTAAAAGAAAAATATCCATTTCTCATGAAATATTTTGAAAACGGTATTAACGATACCTCAAAAAATATTGCTCACTGTATTTTATTTTATGGTTCTGACCTTCAATCCCAATACGATTTGGCTCTTGAAGTTGCAAGAATGCTAAACTGTACAGGTACACATACTCAAGATTGTACATGCCTAAACTGTAACTGGATTAGAGAAAACAAACATCCTGCAGTGCTAACTATTTCTAAAGTTGATAACAAACCATCTGATGATAACTCTAAAACAGTAATATCAATAGATCAAGCCAGAATGATAAAAAATGATTTGCTTGTCACATCAGAATATCACAGAGTACTAATTTTCTGCGATAAAGACAAAGAAGGCAATATTTGCGGACTTAATCAACAAAACTTTCAAGCTGATGCTGCAAATGCACTTTTAAAAACATTTGAAGAACCTCCATCAAGAACAACTTTCTTCTTCCTAACAAAAGATAAATCAGATATGATAACAACCGTTGTATCACGTGCACAATGTTTTTTTGTTCCCTCACACAAGGAAGATTCAAGGAACTTTGACCTTGTAAAAGATGCCATTGACGGCTACCTTGAACTTGAAAGATCAGAAGTTCTTGATCTAAATGACAAAATCCTTCAGCTTACCAAAGATAATGATGCTGAATTAATATTTACCCAAATTCAAAACTACATGAACAACCTTCTATTTCAATGTATCAATCAACCAAACCTCAAATTAAAATTAATCGCAGATCTAAAATCAGTTGAAAAAGCAAAAAAAGAACTTCGATTAAATATGAATCCTCAAACAATTGTCGAAAACCTTTGTTTTGACTTAGTTTTAAACAACTAATCCCATTCAAAATCAAAAAACTTTTCCAACGGAACATCTAAAGCTTTTGCAATTTTTTCTAAAGTTTTTAACTGGTATATTCTTTTACCTTCTTCCATTTCCACAAGAACTTTTTCTTGTCTTTGCAAAATTTTTGCAAGATTTGCACAGGACATACCCTTTTGCGTTCTATAATATTTTATATTTCTACCTAGTTTTTCAAATTCTTCTCTTTTCATAATTACCCTCCTGATGACATTGTGGAATATATTCAAAAATTTTCAAATTAATATTTAACAAATTGCCCAATATGCACTAATTTTCTATAATATTGTTATGAAAAAGTTTGATTTTTTCCGACAATTCAGAGATGCAGTACTAATATTAAATAAAAAAGGGGATGCTGTTTACCGAAACCACACATTCAAAAGGTGGTTTAAAGATTTTACCGAAGTCAGAAAACTATCTCATAATACCAGTTTCGACATTTGCCCCCTTGCAAGTTACAACATCGAAGTGTATTCTCCTATATATCATGCAATTACATCAAAAGAAAATTTTTTCGCACGCATAACATATCAATCAAACTTAAATAAAATTTTCTATTATGACTTAACAGCAATCAAAAAAGGAAATTATACAATTATATTCTTTACCGATGTTTCAGCTCAAAACAAACTCGGAGATATACATAAAGAAAATGAAAAACTAAAAGAACAATACAACATTTTACTCGAAGAAAATGAAGCCCTGCAAAAAATAAAACAAAAAGCCCAAAGCCAAGCTATCCGAATTGCACTTATAAACAAAGTTTCAAACATAATAAGAGAAAGTATTGATATTTCACAAATTCTGCAATCTACACTTAAAGAACTTATGATTATGTTTGGATCATACAAAGCTTACTATGCGACAGCTAAAAATGATTATTTTATTATTGAAGAAATTTACGGGAATAAAAAGTCTAAAAATTCTAAAAAAATTCAATTTGATGATCAAACGACCAAAACTATTGCTGCAACAGAGATTTCAGTATCAAACTGTCTTATAGAATATCTCAATGCTCAACCGCTAAAACAACCTGTACTAAGAATTATTGTACCTATTCATCATATGCAAAACCTAATGGGCGTAATAGTTTTACTAAGTTACCAAAAAAGAGAACTTAGTGAAGAATTGGAAATTCTTGAAGCAATTTCTTCTCAATTATCAAACGCTATTACACGTGCAGAACTTTACCAAAAAAATATTCAAACTGTTAAAGAACTCAAAAAAACTCTAAAAGAATTAAAAGAAACACAAATTCAACTTATCAACTCGGAAAAAATGGCATCGCTCGGTCAGCTTGTAGCAGGTGTCGCACACGAAATTAACACGCCTGTAGCTTCGATTAAATCAAATAATGAAATAACTGCAAAACTATTGCAAAAAGAGCCTGACAGCGATTTTAAAGAAATGCTGTCTGACATAAATAATATCGATAAAGAAGCAATCCAAAGAATAAGTAACATTGTCACAAGTTTGAAAAAATTTGTTCGACTTGACGAAGCAGAACTGCAAGAAGCAGATATAAACAAAGAACTTGATCTTACACTCGAACTTATAAGACACGAAACAAAAAACAGAATAACTATAATTAGAGATTACGGAGAAATTCCATCTATACGCTGTTTTCCAAACATGCTTAATCAAGTATTCACAAACATTCTTATCAATGCATGCCAAGCAATAAAAGATAAAGGAACGCTTAAAATTACAACCTCATACATAGATAATAAACTCATCATTAAAATAAAAGATGACGGTATTGGAATAGCCCCAAAAGAGCTAAACAAGATATTTTCCGCTGGATATACTACAAAAGGAGTAGGAGTCGGCACAGGACTAGGTTTAGCAATTTCATCCAAAATTATTGAAAAACATGGGGGAGAAATTATTGTAAATAGTGAAGTTGGGCAAGGTAGCGAGTTTATTATTACTATCTCTGGGAAGTAGTATTTGTAAACAAATGTTACATATTTGATTAATGTATAATTGAAACACATCTTTTATTAAAAAAACAAACAATATAATTTTTAAAATAATACATCTAACCCAAGAATAAAGATGAAAAATATGTTATATTCAAAATATAAAGTGTGAGTATTACCCTTATAAATTTAACCGTAAATGCACACAGGTGGTAGAGACAATTAAGATTGTAAACAAAAATTAATAAAAGTAGGTACAAAAAGCAATATTTTATTCTCAAAATTTTTTATAGATACATAAGTGTGTAGAATATTATATTGTATGTGTCGGAGGAAAGTAGATGACAATTAGTGTAAACAGCAAGAAAAAACAAGTTAAAAAATCTTTTGATGAATTATTGATGGATTTAAGAACAAGTAATTCGGAAAAAGTTAGATATAACGCTGCTCGTATTCTTGGAGAAATGGGCGATTCTAAAGCAGTTGAACCATTAATTGAAGTTTTAAAACACGACAAAAACGGCTCAGTAAGACTTTATGCAGCTCGTGCATTAGGCGAATTAGGTGATTCTAAAGCAACAACCCATTTAATTGAATCATTACGTGAAGATAGAAACGTAGACGTAAGAGTTCGTGCAGCTCGTGCGTTGGGTCGTTTAGGCGGAGAAATCGTTGTAGAACCTCTAGTAGAAGCTCTTAACGATGAAAACCCTCAAGTATGTATCACAGCAACAGATGCACTAATTGAAATTGGAGATGTTGCAACAGATGCTTTGATTGCATCATTAGACCATGAAAAAGTTAACGTTAGATGTGATGCAACTCGTGCATTAGGTGAAATCGGTAATAAAAAAGCTGTTGATAAAGTAATTAATATGTTGTATGACGAATGGGTTAACGTAAGAATTTACGCTGTAACATCATTAGGCAAATTAAATGATACAAAAGCTGTTCCTGCATTGATTGATGTTATGAAAAACCGTTCTGAAAATGAATTAGTAAGAGCAGGTGCAGCAGCAGCTTTAGGTGTACTTCGTGATCAAAGAGCATTGCTTCCTCTAAGAGAGTTGATTATGGAAGCAGAAGAACTAGGTGAATTAGAAGATACAGCATTGAAATCTTTCAAAAAAATTATGGCTGCAAACTGGCAATCAATTCCTGGTGCAACAGCTCAAAAGAAACCAGCAACAACATTTTAACTAAATTTTAAATGAATAATTTTTAATAAAAAGACCTTATAAATATAAGGTCTTTTTACTTATTTTCTTTTGTAAAATTTAACATCTACAAACTTTGGATTATTTTCCAAAGTAATTTTTATACTTTTTACATTTTTATTCAAAAGCCAAGAAGGGATATTATCAAATGGAATTAATACCTGTCCTGATTTTGAAATACATTCTACACTAGTAGAACTTCCATATGTACTTACAGATAGAGAACTATTTTTACCAAAATTAAAATAAATATACTCAATATCATCACCACTTACAGGTGATAAAAAATTAATATAAATATCATTATTTTTTACACTTATATTGTATTTTAAATTCAGATCATCTAAATTTTTGAATAAATTTTCGGAGGAAGCCCATACTTCAGGTAATCTACCTAAATTAGAATTCCCTAAAATATTATCGAGTTTGGATAATTCATTTTTTGAAAATTCATGAAAATTATCAGATAAAATCAAATATACATGCTCATCTTTATCCAATACAAAATATCGTTTTGAAAGAAGTATTTTTCTATAAAACTCAGGAATTCTTAATGAAACATAAATATTATCATGACGAATAACCGGAGAAATCAATATTACTCTATATTTTTCAGGAGAAAAATTTTCTACATACTCATCCATCAAACTAGGACTAATAATATTATAGAAAGATACATATGGAATAGGCATTTTTTTATTTAAATAAAAATAATATAACCCATGATTGGATAAGTCCAAAAAGTCATCATCTGATTTTGAATACTTATTTACCACAGTGTAAATACTCTCAAGAGCTTGTAATTTTTTTGTGGTCAATACCATAGTTCCAAGATTTTTAGCCACAGGAGAATTAATAGGTTGAAAATCAATTTTCCTTTCAAACATATTACCCAAATAATATGAATGTTTAAATATGATAATTAAAGATATTAAAATAAAAATCTTTGACATTACAGAATAAAATTTTTGATATCTTTCTTTATTAATCATAATAAATAATGGCAATAAAATACAAAAATATTCATAAGAAATTTCTGCAGAACGAGGTAAAGTATTATTATCAACACGACCTAAAGAATATGTCAATAAACATAAAGGATATATTATTGCAAAACTCATCAACAACAAATTATATCTTTTAGGATTTGAATATGTAAACTCTTTCATAAGCAGAAATATTAGAAATGGAGTTAAAATATACTGAAAAGCTTTCAAAATAAACATCCAAAACTGCCTTAGAGAATTAAAATTTCCAAATACAATTAAATTTCCTTTTAAATAATAAATTCCTTTTGACAAATAACCTACTATTTCATCCTTAAATACGGTTCCTAAAATTAGAAAACAAATACAATAAAACAGTAAAAAACAAATTAAAGACTTTTTAGAATATTTTTCATTATTTTTAATGTCAATAAGGCTCCAAATAACAGCAGGTAAAACTGCTACCAACCAAGCAGTACCAATTGAAGTTCGATAAACCGAAAACAAAACTGCACAAACTCCGATTAAAAATAAAAATAAATATTTTTTATCAAATATTTTATTACGTATTAACAAAAGATAAGAAGGTATAAACAGCCCTACACTTGAATAACACATAGCACTTGGTACAATAAAATTTAACCTTCCTTCAAATAAAATATATAATAATACAAATTTAATAATAAGCCCTAAATTAAACAAAAAACTACTTCCTAAATAATACCCTGAAGCATAACAATCTTTCATGATATATTTACCTACAATCATAGGCAAAACATCACTGTAACCATGAACCAACATTATATCTTTGTAATACTTAGCCCCAAAATATTCATGCGACCAAAATGTTGAAATAGCCTCTCCAAAATGATGATCATCAAGACTCATAGAAATAGCTGCATAATTTTGTCCGAATAAAAGAATTAATATCGGAGCTAAAGCAAATGGAGATATTTTATCCTTTAATTTATTATGTTTTCTTCTACGTATGATATCAAACAATGAAAGACTAATTATAAATCCAAAAATTAAAACTAAACCTACTGAAATATTTCCGGAACTAATTATTTGCGGAGGTATAATCAAAGAATATCCTAAAGTCATTACAACCTGAATAAAAGTTACCGGAATTTTAGTCCGATCTATATTCATAAGATAAAAGAAAGCAAAAAACAAAATAAAAGGTAAAGAATAATTTTCTACTAAAAAATTTTGCGAATCATAAGTGTTTATACAAGAATATACAGAAAAACTACAAATAAAAGCAACACCAAAAGCAAAAATAATTCTTTCTATTAGTCTTAAAGAATTTATTTTTTTTATTTTAAAAAAACAAATAAAAATAAAAAATAAAACAATATATAACCATATAAATAATATATCTGAATACTTGCTTACATTTACATATATACTCGGTCCTGAATAAAAATCCGAAATTTTATCATAAGCAATACCACCGAAAATAAAGATTTTTAACAGTACGTAACATATAAAAGATAATAAAGCACTCAAAAAAGTATCACACGCTGTAATACTTTTAATAAATAGTTTAAACTTTTCCATACATTCCCCTATTTAAAATAATATTCAATTTCAGACGACAAATCTAATTTTTCTGCGTCATCTCTAAATATCTTCGACTTAATCCCCATTTTAGCAAGTCTGTATTTCAAGCTTACGGCTAAAACTCCAAAACCATACTTGCAAGAACGAATAAAATTAATTGATGATGCTTCTTTAAAATATTTAGTAGGGCAAGAAATCTCACCAATCTTAAAATTATTATAAAAAAGTAAAGCTATCATTTCGTTATCAAAAATAAAATCATCATCACAAGCATCTAAAGGAAGACTCTCCAAAACCTCTTTAGTAAATCCACGGAAGCCTGTATGATACTCAGTTAAATTTTCACCTGTAAAAACATTTTCAAACCAAGTCAAGAATTTATTTGCAACGAACTTATAAAAAGGCATACCCCCTTTTAATGCAGAATTACCTAGCATTCTTGAAGCCATAACAGCATCATATTCTCCAAACGCCATCATAGAAACAATAGCAGGAATAAGTTTTGGTGTATATTGATAATCAGGGTGCAACATAACAACAATATCAGCACCGGCTTTCAGTGCAGCCTTATAACAAGACTTTTGATTTCCGCCATAACCTTTATTTTCCTTATGCACAATAGTCGTTATATTCAATTCTTTCGAAACTAGCTTCGTATTATCTTGAGAATTATCATCTACAAGAATTACTTCGTCAACAAAAGGTTTGTAAATCTCTTCATAAGTCTGCTTGAGCGTTTTTTCTGCGTTATAAGCAGGCATAATTATAACAACTTTTTTATTATTAATCATATCACACTAACCAATTATTTTTTAATACATACTGATAATAGATTGCTCGGAAGAAAAACCTCCGAGCAAACCTTAAAAATTTAACTATTCTGCTTCAGCAACCTCTTCAGGAACACTATCTGTCCTAATAGAGGTTTTATCTGATCCTAGACTTTTATCTTTAAACTTTTTCACTTGTCTGTCCAATTTGTCAGCTAACAAGTCAATACTTTCATACATAGAATCAGCAGCTTCTTCACAACGGACAACACCGCCCGTACTCAATTTGCAACTAACCTCTGCAACGTGTTTTCCTGATGCTGCGGGATTTTTAATAACTGATAGCACCACTTCAATTCCTTGAATTTGGTCATAGTGGTTAGCAACTTTTCCTACTTTTTCTTTAACATAGGCTTTAATTGCATCAGTAATTTCGATGTTTCTTCCGTTAACGTAAATGTGCATTTAGACCTCCTATAATACTGCTTATATAGTATAACACAATTACGAAAAATTTTAAAGGGTCAAACTATTCTTCAATAATGAATTGTTGTAATTCAACATTCGGAGTTCCTATTACTCTAACCAATTCAAGCACAGAAGCCTTCATTTGGCACTTTTGAGAAGATCCGCTGAAGAAATCTTTATAGAAACATCCTTCACAGTTGCAGCCTCTTTTATAACATTCTAAAGCCGTTGGCGTCCATCTTCTTACTGCAACAGCTCTACCCATATCCCTACTTCTAAACAATTTATATAATCTCCACTTTAATCTCTATCCTACCCAAGCACGAGAACTAAACAGATACAATCTGTTACATATCCCCTTTTAAAAGGTTTTTCAACCCTCTTCGCCCGTCCTTAATATCATTATAGGGGCTAAGGAGATTTTTTCAAGGGCATAACATGAGAATATTAACAATTGTAACAACAGGTGAAAATCCCGCTCACCTGCCGTTTTTCAAAAGTCAATCATGCTCAATTTAAAGCTATTACATGGTTCACAGGATTTTTAGCATGAAATCATGCTCCATGCATGGGTTTCCATGTTTTT
>CASECH010000020.1 GCA_949286405.1 uncultured bacterium | reverse complement strand
TTTTAGCAATATTTTTCTATAAATTAACTTTATTTATATAAGTAGTAGTAAAAGGTAGAGTTATTATGCAAAGTACAGTAGGACAAACCCAATATCAATCAAATCCTGTTCAAAACACAGTAGTACAACAATCACCACCAGCACAACAACCGACTCAAGTCTATAATCAATCTGGTGCACAACAACCAGCACCTAATTATGCGGGTGTAAATATTCAAATATTCAATCCATCTGTTGCAACTCCCGGAGGTAGTCCTGTATACAATGTAAATGCTCCTTCATATCAAACTCAACCACAAAATAATAACCCACTATGCTACCCTGCAAATTATTACACTCAACAATTTATAAATCCAAATGGACAAACAGGAAATCCACAAGATAATAATGTAAATGAAAATAATTCAACAAAAACAACCAATACCAATACAGTAACAAATACTAATGAGAAAAAAACAGAAAAACGACAAATTATTCAACTAACAGATGAATATATTAAAAATCTTGAAAATTATTTAAACAGTCAAGATAAAGAAGTAAGGATGATGGGTGCAAAAGAAGTTCTTGCACGATTACAAGAAGATGATACAAGAAAAGATGATCTTGCATTAAATGCACTTATTAATAAAATGCTTCAAGATCCTTATACCCCAATAAAAGTACTTGCTTTAGGCGCACTGGATTCAAGAATTGTAACCGGTGATGATTATACAGTAGGTCTTTTGAAGAACATGCAAAACTCAAATAGCGGATATGGACAAGATGCACTACAGGCTTCAAATATTTTATTGAAAATGTCAGGTCAGACAGTAGAAAAAGAATTTGAAGTAAAAGATAATCCAAAACAAGAACAAACTCAAAAAAAAGGTTAGAATAAAATATGAGCATTAAATTGTTATCAAATTTAAAATCAAATTATGTAAACTATCTTGCAAAAGGTACAGGTATAGTTGGACTTGGGCTTATAGCGAGAGATGCTCATGTAATTGGAAAAATTCAAGCAGATACATATTCACAAACTTGTGATGCTAATGCAGTAGAAAAAAGATTCAATAATACATTGTACCTTTCTAATCCAAGTATGACAATGGATGGAATGAAAAAGACAGTCTTAAAATGGGAAATGGAAAACAATTTCAGAAACTTTGTAAACCAAGGTATCGGATACTTTAAAGGCATAGGTTCTATGTTGGTAAGTAATGTAATCCCTCTCACACTTGGTCTTGGAGCCCTTTTAGGCAAAGGCAAAATATCAAAAGGCAGCGCAATAGGACTTGTAGGATATGGAATAGTTAGTTTCTTCAAAGACGGACTTGGAATGGGACATAATGACCCTCTTAATAAAAATTTCTAAGATTTTTTTATCCATTTTTTATACAAATCAGGCCGTCTGAGTTTTGTCCTTTCTATACTTTGATTTAAACGGAATTCATTTATATCTTTATGATTTCCATTCAATAAAACTTCAGGAACTCTTAGACCTCTATATTCTCGAGGTTTTGTATAATGCGGATACTCTAAAAGTCCATTAGAAAAGCTATCCTCATCAGCCGATTCAATTTTACCTAAAGTTCCTTCAATTTTTCTACTGACAGCATCAATCAAACATAATGCAGGCAATTCTCCACCTGTCAAAACAAAATCTCCTAAAGAAATTTCCCTTGGTCTGATAATATCTCTAATACGTTCATCAAAACCTTCATAATGACCACAAAGCATAACTATTTGATCATATTTGGATAAATCATTAACTAAGGAGTCATTCAAAGGCTCTCCTTGTGGAGAAAGCATAATTGTTATTGAATTTGAAAGTTTTTCGATACTTTCATAAGCATCAACATAAGGCTGAGCCATCAATACCATACCAGCCCCACCACCATATGGAGTATCATCAACTTTTTTGTGTTTATCTAATGTATAATCTCTCGGATTTATCGTATTCAAAGAGATAATCTCAGCCTCTTTAGCACGTTTCATTATGCTATAAGAGCAATAATTTTGAATTATTTCAGGGAATAAAGTCAAAACGTCAAATTTCATCAATCAAACCTTCCAGTTTATTGATAATAATAGACTTATCTTTAATGCTTACATCTGTTACAATCGCTTTTACAAAAGGTATTAAAGATATCTTTTTTGATTTTGTCTTTACAGAAAGTAAGTCTGTCGCACCATTATTAGATACCCCAACTACAAACCCAACTTTTGTACCAGCCTGATCAAAGACCTCTAGTCCAACAAGTTCATCTATCAAAAACTCATCTTCTTCAAGACTTTCTCTTACCGTTTCTTCTTCTACAAATAAAAGACAATTCTTGTATTCCATTAAATCATTTATTGAATTAATGCCTTCAAACTTAACAATAGCAAAATTTTTATGAAGTCTTATATTTTTTACGTTCAAAGAAATATAATTATTATCAAGCTTAACAAACATCTTCTTTAATCCACAGAAAAAATCCTGCTGATTTTTAGAAAAACCAACTTTAGCTTCACCTTGAATTCCATGAAAATTAAGAATTTTACCAACAGAAATGTATTTTGTCATCGCAACTATTCTTCTGTTTTGTCTTCTTCTTCAACCTTTTTAGGTTTTCTACCTCTTTTTGCTTTTGGCTTAGCTTCTTCTAAAGTAGCAGTCTCAGCAGAATCAGCAGATTCGATATCTTGTACTTTATCATCGACTTCATCTAATTGCTCTTCTGTAGCTTTTTTCTTCGAAGTTTTTTTAGACTTTGCTTCTTCTTGAACATTTTGATTTCTAAACTCTTCAGGAGCATCAGGTCTATCCTGATTCCAACGTTGCAAGCCCATTTGTGAACGAATTAGCCCAATACCAACATGTACTCGCCACTCATCCATCTTTAATTGTGC
>CASECH010000019.1 GCA_949286405.1 uncultured bacterium | reverse complement strand
TTTTCTGTTGATGATACAAGAATAAAAGATATATTTAATTCAGAAGAAGCTAAGACAATATCCTATGAATTTGAATTTTTAGAAGATTTTAACAGACACCCTAATGCTGTAGATTTTATTTTTGAAGGAGACTCACTTAATCTGTTTATATCAGGTGATTCCATAGGTGCAGGAGAAGTAGTTATAAGACAAATTAACGACTTCACAGTAAAACTCGCAGGCAAGTATGACACTCTTATTCTTGTGTATAAAGATTTACCTGGAATGATTTCAAAAGTAACAAAATATATTCAAGACGAAAACATCAATATAGCTTCACTTCATTGTGACAGGACATCAAAAGGAGATCAAGCTTCAATGTGCATTTGTCTTGATGGCGTACTGAATGATGAATTAATAAAACAAATAGAAAAAATTCCAAATATGTATATAGTAAGGTATGTAAAAAAATTAGGAAACTAAAATGAAAAATAGAATAATAAGTACTTTCTGGCAATTATATTACGAATGCAAAAATACAAATAAAAAAATTTACGAAGTCGTTCAAGAATGTGAATCAGAAAAAAGCGAAATAACAATAGAAGAATTCAGAACATACGTAAAAAAATCCCTTGACGCGATGAAAGAATCTATATCCAACGGAATAATCTCAAAAGAACTTTCAAGAAGTGGACTTTGTGGTGATGACTGTATTAAGTTAAAACAAAAATTTGTAAAAAACAAAGCTCTATTTGGAACTTCTTTTGAAAAAATAATTACATACGCACTGGCAGTAAGTGAAGAAAATGCCAGAATGGGTAAAATTGTTGCCTGTCCAACAGCAGGTTCTTGTGGGATAGTACCATCTGTTCTAATATCAGCAAGTGAAGACCTTAATATATCAGAAGAAGAACAGATTAACGCACTAATTACTGCTGGAGAAATTGGTCGGATTATTTCTAATAAAGTTGCTCTTGCAGGAGCTGTTGCAGGATGTCAAGCAGAATGCGGAGTAGCATCTGCTATGGCAGCAGGAGCACTTACACAAATGAGAGGAGGCTCTGCAAAACAGATTTTAAATGCTGTAGCACTAGCTATGAAAAATCTATTAGGACTCACATGTGACCCTGTATGCGGACTCGTTGAAGTACCTTGCGTAAAAAGGAACCCTTTCCTTGCAGTACACGCTGTCACCGCAAGTGAACTTGCCCTAGCTGATATTCAATCTAAAATTCCTCTTGATGAAATTATCGATGCTATGGAGCAAACTGGAAAATTAATGTCACCTACCCTTAAAGAAAGCTCTGAAGCTGGACTTGCTAAAACTCGTACTGCTATTGCTTTAGAAAAAAATATTTTAAAATAAACTTATATCTTTATTAAGTTTTGTAAAACTTATATCTTTTTTAGGCAATTATATGGAAAAGAAATACTTTTTATATATATAAGAGATATGAGTATGTAAACTTGAGGAGATATATTATGGCTGGAATCGAAGCAATCGGCGTTAATAAGAAATCAACATCAAACCCTGTTGATTACATTAAAAAGTTTTTGGAACGTAATTCTGCAGAAAAGGCTAACGCATTTACTGCATACATTACCCCTGATGATTTTGCAAAAAGAGGACAAGTTCCAGCTCCGGGTTTAACTGAAGGTGGATCAGTATTCACATCATAATAAGTCTTGTAGACAATTTTGCAAAAGATATTTTTTTGATATAAAATAGTTCTCGAAAGAGGACTATTTTATGTTGTTAACAGCCGATATAGGGAATACAAGTATTACACTCGGACTTTTTGATGAAGAAGCTCTTGTCGAAGAATACAGACTCGCTTCTGACAAAGATTTGTCATTAGAAGAATATGAAGTGCTTTTAAAAACTCTATTCAAAGATTTTAAAATCGACGGGTGTATTATCGGATCTGTTGTTGAAGAACTTACTAACAAGTTCAAAAGAGCTGTAGATAATATTTTTAAAATTAATTCTATTTTGCTGTCTACAAAAATCAACACAGGTATAAAAATTTCATTAAAAAAACCTGAAGAAGCAGGAGCTGATAGAATTGCAAATATGGCAGGAGCTTATGTACTTTATAAAAGACCTGCAATAGTTATTGATTTTGGAACAGCGACTTCTTTTGATATAATTAATTCATATGGAGAATTTATCGGAGGAGTTATTGCTCCTGGGATAAATTTACAACTAAAAGCTTTGAACAAATTTACATCAAAACTTCCTAAGGTTGATATCGCCCCATCATCAGCAGCTATCGGGGACAATACTACAGACGCGATTCTTTCAGGAGTTATAAGAGGAATTGCTTGTATGGTTGACGGACTTGTTGAACAATGCGAAAAGGAACTTGGCACAAAAGCGACCATTATTGCAACAGGAGGATATTCAGGTCTAATTGCTACATATATGAAAAGACCGTTTGACTTTATTAACCCTACATTGACTCTTGAAGGTTTGAGACATTTATATCTTATTAATGCAAAAACTCCGACATCAGTAGCTTAAATATTATAAGTAAATTGAAGAAAATTCCCCATCAAATTTTCATTCCAAACCTGAACATCCTGAGGGACATTTAAGACAGTTGGAGTAAAATTCCAAATGTATTTTATATTTGAATCAACCAAAAAATTCGCCATATCTTGAGCGTATTTTCTTGGCACTGTAAGAATTGCAATATCAATATTATTTTTTTGCACAAGCTCAGGTAAGCATTCTATATCAAAAACTTTTTTATTATTGACCTCACTTCCGATTTTATTCTTATCAATGTCAAATAATGCAATAATATTCAATCCATAATCAGTAAAGTTATCATATTTTGCCAAAGCTGAACCAAGATTCCCTGCACCTATAATAAAAGCATTTTTTGTTTTCTTAAATCCAAGAGTTTTTTCAATAGAAGCTTTTAACTCTTTTACGATATATCCAACACGACATTTGCCTGAATTATTTAACAGATTAATATCTTTCCGAACTTGAGAATCGTCTATATTAAGCAACTTAGCAATTTGCTTACTCGAAATAAACTCAACATTATCTGAGATATAATCAGATAAAATACAATGATACAATGTCAATCTATTTATCACTTTGTCAGAAATTTTCTGTGTCATAACATATATTATAGACCAAAAAAAAAGGATGATGTACTCATCCCCGAATCATATATTGAGAAACTAATGTATTGTAACTAATGTGAGGTTGCACATTAATTCTTTTAAACTATTTAACTATCCCTTAATTAATCATTCGTTACTAGTGCTTAATTATTATATTCCACAAAACTAATTCTTTTTAACTATATGTAAAGAAATATTTCTAATTCTAAAGAATTAGTTTTGTAGTTTAATTTGTTTTTCTTTTCTCTTCTTGTTTTACAAACTCAGTCAAAGCTTCCAAGTGTCTGTCTTCAATAGAATCAATCAAATCCTGCACCGTCTTAATTTTTTTAAGAGCAAAACCAGTCTCTGCAAGTAGGACACAATCATTACACAAACGATAACCTTCGTACTCTATAGAACCTGCAAGACACTTTGTTTCTCCGCAGCAGTCGCAATCAAAGTATTCATCAATAATATCAGGATTATCTTCAATATCATCAATTCGCATTTGTTCAACTACTTGTGCCATTTCTTCGACTATTTCTTTTTCGCTTTTCATTATTAACAAACCTCTTTACTTTATAATCTCAACCATTTTACTTACAGCTTCTGGTAGACCTGTAAAAACTGAACGAGATATAATACTATGCCCAATATTTAATTCACAAAGATTTTTTATTTCATGCATTCTATAAACATTTTCATAATTTAAGCCATGTCCTGCATTAACTTTTAGGCCAAGACTTTGAGCAAGTTCTGCAGCATTTTTCAACTTAAGGAATTCTTCTTCTTCCTCTTTATATCCAAAAGCTTCTGCATACGCTCCTGTATGCATTTCAATAAATTGTGCCCCTGTCTTTGCAGAAGCTCTGACTTGGTCTTCAGTAGGATCAATAAAAAGACTCACAATAATTCCTGCATCTAAAAGAGGCTTAATAAATTCAGTAACTTTTTCCAATTGTCCTGCGACATCAAGTCCGCCTTCTGTTGTAACCTCTTGACGTTTTTCCGGCACAAGACAAATCGAATAAGGTTTTATATCAAGAGCAATTTGCTGAATATCTTCTGCCATAGCCATTTCAAGATTAAGTTTTGTTTTTATTGAATCTATTAAAGAATAGACATCTTCATCTTTAATGTGTCTTCTATCTTCTCTAAGATGAGTTGTAATAGAAGCAGCACCGTTTTCTTCACAAATATGTGCAGCTTTTTCTACATCAGGTTCTACTCCGCCTCTTGCATTTCTTAAAGTAGCTACGTGATCTATATTTACACCTAATAACATTATTTGCCTTCTTTCTCTCCTTCTTAGGAGTTTTATTAAAATTTTTCTTTATTAATCTTCAATAGAGCTGTATATGAAGGTAATATAGTTACCTTCTCAGTCATATCGCTCGAAGAAGTTGCAATATCGATTGCTTTTCTTATGTTATGTTCAATTAATATTTTTTCTTGTGGAATTCCTGCATACTTCAATCTTGTAGCCATATCATTTGCTCTAATCCCTGATGTTATGACTTTGCGTTTAGCATCTTTCAATTGTTCAAAATCACTGTCCCACAACCAAGAAATATCACGTCCGTCTGCATAATTATCATTTATTGCTATCACAATATTGGAATTCAAATCCACAGTCTTTAGGACTTCACTTGCTCCTGTAGGATTTTTGATTAATTGAATAATCGTAGAATGTCCATTAATAGTTCTTTTTTCTGTTCTTCCAAAAATTGACTTATAAGTATCAAGAGCTCTTTGAATTTCTTCTTGATTTAGCCCGTTTTCAAAAGCATAAGCAATTGCTGCTAATGCATTATAAGCATTGTATAAGCCTGCTAAATTAACTCTAAAATTAAAATCTATACCGTTATGAGTTACAGTTAACTCTGAAAAATCATTAAATACTTTAACTTTTCCACTATAATCACACTTATGACGCTTGTATCCGCATTTTTTACAGAAATAATGTCCTTGATGTGCAAAAAATCTTTTTTCATATTCTAAAGCCTCTCCACACGGACAATTAAAAGCTTCAGAGGGGGCATGAGAATCATGCTCATAACTGCAATCATATTCAACATTTTCAAAACCATAATACACTGCATAATCAGTTCTGTTAAAAGTTGCAACAATAGGGTCATCTGCATTTAATATAAGTTTTAACTGTTTATTCTTATCAATAGCATTTTTTATATACTCAGCTGTAGTATTAAGCTCACCATACCTATCAAGCTGATCTCTAAAAAGATTTGTCACTATCAAATAATCAGATTGCATATAGTCATACAATTTTGTCAAATATGCTTCATCCGATTCAATCACTGCATAGTCAAAACGCTTAAGAGGATACACATTCAATGCAAACACATTAGCGACACCTGTTAACATATTTGCACCTTTCAAATTGTGAATAACTCTTTGGTTTGCAACCTTAAGCATATGTGCAACAAGACCTGATGTTGTACTTTTACCATTTGTTCCGGTTACAGTAACAATACCTTTTTTAACATACTTTACACAATGTGACAAAAAATCAGGACAAATTTTTAAAGTCATCATTCCAACAAAAGATGTCCCTGAAGACTTATTTAACATTTTTATACCTAAATAAGCAGCTCTTGCAAGTATAAGTGATGAATAAAATTTAACTTTCCCTAACATAAATAGTCCTTTGGACGTATTCCCATTTCAAATATATTATCCTATACTACATTAATATAATACAAAAGTAAGAATAATAAAATGTATTTATTTATTACAACAATTTTTATAGCGGAATTAATTATCGCATCTGCCTTAATAAATTTAATTTGGAAGGCAGATAAAAAGGTTATTCAACTAAATCAAGAAGTATCGAAAATCAGACCTGCTGTAGAAGATTTGCTAAAAGCATTCAAAGATGCTGTATATAATCTACAAAATACGGTAGAATCGTTTTTTACCTTTGTAAAGAAAAAACGAGATCAATTTTTAACAAAACTGGTAATATCAATTGTGATGTATGCTTCTTTAATATTTTTCAAAGGAAAATTTAAAAAAGCAGCCGCAGTTTTTCAAACTTTAGTATTACTAAAAGATTATTGGGATGAACTCGCAGCATAGACTATACTTGATTATACGACTGATTACTTGTAATCCTCAAAAAAATATGTTATTATAGACATACACAAATGAAAGTCGAGGTTATGTTATGAGCGAAAACAAATCATTTATGTTTGGTATGGGCTTAATTGCCGGAGTTGTAGGCGGCATTGTTGCCGGTGTACTTTTGGCACCAAAAGCAGGTGAAGAATCAAGAAAAGAGCTTAAAGAAGCAGCTATCAAATTGTATGAAGATAATTCTCCTGCAATTAATGAAGCTAAAAAACAAGCATTAGAAAGTATAGATTTGATGAAATATAAATTAGAAAGACAATTTAGAAAATTTAATAATATGATCAAATCAAAAAAACTTCTGAAAGCAAAAGAACTTGAAGAATTGGACGACGATTTCGGTTACTAGAAACAAAAAGGATAATTATTAAAATGGAGATGTCACAAATAGCACTAAATCAAGGTCTTACATTTTTGGCCTGGGCTACGGGAATTGTAGTTATTGTCGTAGCAGGATTTTTAATTAAGCTGATTATTGATTTATCTGCTTTAGCAAAGAATCTAAATCAAACTTCAATTTTATTGAATGACGAACTAAAGCCCACTTTAAAAGAATTAAGTACGACTTTGAGTTCAATCAATGCAATAGTTAAAAACACCGATAAAGGTGTTGATAGCTTTAAGACAGCAGTCGAAAGAACTTTCGGCAAAACAAAATTGATATCCGAGTCAATTTTTGGAGGAATCATCAAGGGCTTTACAACAGTTTATGGTATGTTCGCTAAGTCTAAAAGATAGCCGCTTATGGTGATTATTTCTGAAACAATATTCGGTACAATATTTATGAAAAAAAGAAAAGGAGTAACTAATTATGTCAGCAACTAAATTTTTAGCAGGATTCATAGTAGGCGGTGCAATTGGTGCTATTGCAGGGGTTTTATTAGCTCCTAAATCAGGTGAAGAAACTCGTGCAATGATTGCAGATACTACTAAAGATGTTCTAAAAAGAGCAGATGAAACAGTTAAAGAAATTCAATCGAAAGCAGATGACGTAGTTTCTGATATGCAGAAAAAAGGTGATGAAATCAAAGAAAAACTTCAAAATCTTATTAATCAGCAAAAAGAAACTCAAGAAGCTTAATAAAAAAAAATCCCTTCAAGTTTTCTTGAAGGGATTTTTTTATTTATTTTTTAATGCATCCTCAAGAGCTTTTTCCAAAACCTTAATCTTTGCCTCAAGCACTTCTACTTTTGAAGAACTCTCAGTTTTAGATATTGATGTTTTTTCTAATTGTCTTTGATACGCAGAACTTTTTTCTTTCATACTTTTAATAAAAGGCATAAAAAACAAA
>CASECH010000018.1 GCA_949286405.1 uncultured bacterium | reverse complement strand
TCTGATGTTTCACCTGTTCCATAGAAATCATAGATTAACTTAGTTTGATCCAGAGAGTTTTGATATTCACTTGAAAGGTCTTCTAACTCCCTTGAAATAGCGAGTTTTTGATGAGATAAATTCATAGATTGATACTCACAATCCGCTTTTCTGGAAGTGATAGTCAATAATCTAGCTTGTTGTGCCGCTAATCCCATTTTAACTCGACTTTCCTTTCAAATTCTTAGTAACATTTCTGTTGTTTCATGTACTGATACGGTAATTTGTTTTTTTTTCTTTAATTATATTTGCTATTTGTTAATAAATCTTAATAATATTATAAAGTGTAGTGTTACCCCTATTAAGTATTGTAAAAAATACTATTTCGGTAGTACTTTGGATTGAGGTATTTATTTTTAAAAGTGGTATAATGTAATTAGAAAGGTTCTTAAAACATAGAGATATCTTTTAAATGCCATATATGATATTTTGTTATATACACAAAATAGAGAAAGGCTTAAGACCATGAGCAATCTACAGTTCCAAAATGATTTAGACAAACTTACAGATGTCTTACCTGAAAAAGTAAAAAGATATATTGATTACGAAAAAATGGAAGATGTCATAGAGATTGTTTTGGATATTGGTCGTACTCCTGAGATAAGACATGCAGGTGGTAAAATAGAGTATTTAGGTGCTGAAGTTGTTTTGGAAGATGATATAAATTATATTACAAGTCGAATACAGGATTTCACTTCAGATAATCGTTCCGGAATTCCTGGAACTCTCCATAGGATAAGTGCTATAAGAAATCGTCAAGGTAAAGTTATTGGACTTACTTGTAGAATTGGTAGAGTTGTCACTGGAACTATTGCGTGTATAAAAGATATATGTATGATGAACAAGAGTATTTTGTTCTTAGGTCGTCCAGGGGTTGGTAAAACAACTAAATTAAGAGAAATTTCACGACTTGTTGCTGATGAATTAGGGAAACGTGTTGTTATCGTTGATACTTCTAACGAAATTGCAGGTGATGGTGATACGCCTCACCCTGCTATCGGACATGCTAGACGTATGCAGGTAACTCAACCCCAATATCAAAAAGATATTATGATTGAAGCTGTAGAAAACCATACTCCTGAAGTTATTGTAGTTGATGAAATCGGTACAGAAGAAGAAGCTCAAGCAGCAAGAACGATTGCAGAGCGTGGAGTTATGTTGATTGCGACTGCTCACGGTAATAGCCTTGAGAATTTAATTAAAAACCCTACGCTATCTGATTTGGTTGGAGGAATTCAGTCTGTTACTTTGGGGGATGACGAAGCTAGAAGAAGAGCTTCTCAAAAGACAGTTTTAGAAAGAGAAAAACAACCAACTTTTGATGTTGTAATTGAAATTCTTGATAGAAATACTCTTGCTGTATATAAAAATACTGCTGAAGCTGTGGATTATATTTTGAGAGGTTGGCCTATAAGACCTGAAATTAGAAAAGTTGATAAGGTGTATGAAAATAATGAGCAGTCTCAAACAATACCAACTGATGCTAAGCCAGAACCTGCAATTTCTGACATTCCTAAGGAAATAAATAAGCTCGAAAAGAAAATAGAACCTTCTGATAGTCTGAAATTTAGTTTTTCTCGTCAAAAATACGTAGAAGAAGTAAAAGCTATAAAAAAGATTTATTTGTATGCAGTATCAAGGACAATTGTAGAAAAAGTTATAGAAAGACTTGATTTAAATGCAGAAATTACTAGAAATTTAGATGATGCAGATATTGTTATAGCACACAAAAATTTTGCTAAAGGTGGTGCTAGAGTCCTTAGCATTGCAAATGATTATAGATTGCAAATTTTCTACATAAAAACGAATTCTATGGCTCAAATTCAAAAAGTTTTGAAAGAAGCATTGCAAATTACAGAAACATCAGAGACTTTATACGGTTATTATGATGATGCAGAAAGGGCTCTTGATGAAGCTAAAACTGCTATAAATAAAGTTCTTGCTGGTGGTGGAGCTATAGAGCTTGCTCCGCAAAATCCTCAGATTAGAAAATTGCAACATGAACTTGCTGATCAGCATAATCTTGAAAGTCAAAGTATTGGAGAAGGCAGTAATAGACGTTTAAAAATTAGGAAAGGATTTTAAACATAAATAGTACAATTTGCTATCTTGTGTTTTTGTAAAAATTTGTTTATAATGAACTGACGCAAAAAGGGAGGTTATTATGAACAAAGTTGATATTTATACTACACCGACTTGTCCGTTTTGTATAAAAGCTAAAAAGCTTTTATCGACTCTGGGTCTAAATTACACTGAACATAATGTTGAAGAATCTTTTGATGAAATGGTTAAAATTATTTCAGAAAAATTTGACAAATCTGTTTCAACTGTTCCTCAAATAATAATCAATGATAATTATATAGGTGGTTATACAGATCTTGAAGCATTATATAAAAGTGGAAAGTTGAATGAATATTTATTGAGATAAAAAAATCCCTGAGTTAATAAAACTCAGGGATTTTTGTTTGTTTGTTTTTATTATTTACAGCCTAGAGGTCCTTCTTCTTCTTTGCTGTGTTTAAATTCTATTACAGCTTGAGCTGCTGCTAGTCGAGCTTGAGGGACTCTGAATGGAGAGCAGGATACATAGTTCAATCCTATTCTGTGGCAGAATTTTACGGATGCAGGATCACCACCGTGTTCGCCACATATGCCTCGTTTTAGGTGAGGTCTTACCTTTAGAGCTTTATCAAGGGCTATTTTCATTAATTGCCCTACTCCTTCTTGATCCAAAGTCGCAAATGGATTTGATGGAAGGATTTTTTGCTCGATGTATTTTTGTAGGAATTTGCCTTCTGCATCATCTCTTGAGTAGCCAAAAGTCATTTGAGTGAGGTCATTTGTTCCGAAAGAGAAGAACTCTGCATATTCAGCTATTTGGTCAGCTGTAAGAGCTGCTCTTGGAATCTCAATCATTGTACCGAATTTGTAATCAACTCTTACTCCTTTTTCATTCATTACTTCTTTAGCTACACGTTCTAGTACTCCTTGAACTGTTTTTAACTCGTTTACGTGCCCTACAAGAGGTATCATGATTTCAGGTTTTACATCAAGTCCTTCTTTTTTCAAATCACAAGCTGCATAGAATATTGCTCTTACTTGCATTTCATTTATTTCAGGATATGTAAGCCCTAAACGGCAACCTCTTAGACCCATCATAGGGTTTGATTCTGACATGCTTTCTACAAGATTAAGCATTTTTTCATCTTCTTTATAATCTTCACCAAGAGCTTTTTTTCTTGCTACTGTTGCAATCAATTCTTCTTTGTTTGGTAAAAATTCATGTAAAGGCGGATCAAGCAGTCTTATTGTCATAGGCTTGTCACCAAGAGCTTTGAACATTGCATAAAAATCTGAATATTGCATAGGTAGAAGATGTTCTAATGCTTCTTTTCTAGCTTCAGCTGTGCCTGCAATAATCATTTTTTGAACCCAAGGAAGTCTTTCTGGGTCCATAAACATATGCTCTGTTCTGCAAAGTCCAACCCCTTCAGCACCAAGTTCAAGAGCTTTTGCAACATCTGCAGGAGTATCAGCATTAGCTCTTACGCCAAGGAGTTTTATTTCATTTACCCAAGTAAATAGCTTATTGAAGTTTTCATCCATAGTTGGAGGTATTAAGTGAACTGCTCCTTCCATAACTTCTCCGGTACCACCATCTAGGGATATGATTTCATCTTTATGATAGACTTTGCCGCTTTTACTTGTAAGAGTTTCATTTTTTAAGTCGATAGATAAATCTTCTGCACCAGCAACGCAAGGTTTACCCATACCTTTTGCAACTACAGCTGCGTGAGAAGTCATACCGCCTCTTAGGGTGAGAACTCCTTGAGAGGCAATCATTCCATGAATGTCATCAGGACAAGTTTCTATACGAACAAGAATGACTTTTTCTCCAGCTTTACCTCGTTCAGCTGCTTCTTCTGTATCAAAAACTATTTTACCAACAGCTGCACCTGGAGAAGCTGCAAGACCTTGGGCAATTTTTATTGCTTCTTTTTTTGCTTTAGGGTCAAAGTCTGGTAATAGAACTTGATATAATTGATTTGGATCGACAAGTTCTATTGCTCGTTCTTTATCTATGATTCCTTCTTCAGCCATTTCTACAGCAATTCTTACTGAAGCTTTAGCTGTCCTTTTACCGTTACGAGTTTGAAGAATATATAGTTTCCCGCGTTCAATTGTGAATTCCATATCTTGAACATCTTTGTAACCTTTTTCAAGTTTTTTTGCGATATCAACGTATTGTTTGTATTGTTCAGGCATATCATGTTCAAGTTCTGCAATAGGTTTTGGAGTTCTGATACCTGCTACAACGTCTTCACCTTGTGCGTTAGTGAGGTATTCGCCATAGAATTTATTTTCTCCGGTAGAAGGGTTTCTTGTGAATGAAACACCTGTAGCACAATCATCACCCATATTCCCAAATACCATTGTTTGGACGTTTACGGCAGTTCCATAATTGTGGTCTATTTTATAGTGGTTTCTGTATGCTACAGCTCGAGGAATATTCCAAGAACGGAATACAGCTTCGATTGCTTCTTGTAATTGAATATATGGATCTTGTGGAAAGTCTTTGCCTGTTTCTTTTTTGATTAATTCTTTATATGGTTCAATTAAAGATTTCCAGTCTTCTGCGGTAAGATCTGTATCTGATTTATAACCTTTTTCTTCTTTGATTTTATCAAGATAGTCTTCAAATTTTTGTCTGTCAATATCCCAAGCAACTGAACCAAACATTGTTAGGAAACGTCTGTATGAATCATAGCAAAATCTTGGATTATTTGTTAATTTTATCATACCTTCGACGGTATTGTCGTTCATGCCAAGGTTTAAAATAGTTTCCATCATACCAGGCATAGAAAGTCTTGCTCCTGAACGGACAGAAACTAGTAAAGGATTTTCTGCGTCGCCAAATTTTTTGCCTGTTTGGTTTTCAACATCTTTTAGAGCTGTTTTTACCTCATCCATTAGCCCTGCTGGCATTTTATTCCCATGATTGATATAGTCCATACAAGTCTCTGTTGTAATTGTAAGTCCGGGTGGTACAGGTAGACCTAAGTTGGTCATTTCTGCTAGATTCGCACCTTTTCCACCCAAAAGGTCTCGCATATCCGCATTACCTTCTCTGAATAGCCATACGCGTTTGTCTGCCATATTAATGTCTCCTATAAAAAAATAATAAAACACTTATGTAAAAATTATAGCATATAACTTATCTTTTTTAAAGAGTTATATTAAATTAATAAAGCATT
>CASECH010000017.1 GCA_949286405.1 uncultured bacterium | reverse complement strand
TATAACATCAATTTCAGGTGCTGCACCTGCAGATACACGCTTTTTTGCAATTGCTAAGAGTTCTTCAAGTAATTTTTGTTGTTGCTCGAGACTATGAAGTATTGATTTTGCAGCTACAAGGTTGATGTATGCTTCTCTTACATCCATTTTTAAATCAAATTTGAAATAGTCTGTGTTGTATTTTGTTAGTTCTAAATTTGATTTAGCAAGTTTTTTTCTGGGGCCTCGTTTTGCAATTTCTATTGTTTCAGAAAGTCCTAGTTGTTGTGGGTTGCCTGAGCCTGCTTTGCCAAGGTTATAAAAAACGTTAAAATCAGGGTTTTGTAGCTGATTAGCTTCTTTGATTTTGTTTTTTGCTATGTCTACATTGAGTTTTTCGGCTTTGTAATCAATGTTATTTTCTACTGCTAAATTTACGGCTTCTTGTATTGTGATTTTTTGAGGTACGTCAATAGCTAAGCAGGTTGGGGCCAGTATTGTATGTATAACTAATATAATTAATAATTTTTTCATCCCTAATTCTCTTAAAAACTTCCTTGTAGAAGGATTATAACATTTTTTATAGAATTTGTATAATCGTTAAACTTTTTTTAAATATAATTTAAAATATTTTAGTGCTATGATAAATTTCATGGTTACGCAGTCATTAGCTTGCAATAAAACAAAAGAAATACCGGTTTGGTTGATATCATTAACGATTCTTTTTCCAACAGCTTTTGCTATGCTTGCTACATCTGAGACTAACGTTGCTATTCCGCATATTGCAGGATATTTTGGGGCTACTCTTGATGAAGCTAATTGGGTTATTACAAGTTATATGGTTGCTAATGCAATATTATTACCACTTACAGGTTGGTTTGAAAATTATCTTGGAAGGGTAAATTTCCTTAAAATATTTATTGCTATTTTTACTTTGGGTTCAATTATTTGTGCTTTTGCTCCAAGTCTTGATATGATGGTTGTAGGCCGTGTAATTCAAGGTATTGGGGGTGGACCTTTAATGCCTATTTCTCAGGCAATATTAATTGCAAGTTTCCCTTTTGAACAGAGAGGAAGAGCAATGGCATTATTTGCTTTAGCGGTTATGGTTTCTTCAATTATGGGACCTACTGTAGGTGGGTTTATTGTTGACAATTCAAGTTGGCAATGGATATATTTAATGAATATTCCTGTGGGTATTATTTCTTGTTTTTTAATACAGTTTTTTATTCCTGAAAAAAGGGATAGAGTTAAACCTAAAAAGGTTGATGTAGTCGGTTTTATTTTATTAGCATTGTGGTTATTTACAATGCAAGTAGTTCTTGATAAGGGAGAGCAATACAACTGGTTTGATACAACTTGGGTATGTTGGTTAACAGGTATTTCGGTTTTTTCTTTTATCTTTTTTGTTGTTTGGGAAATTGAGTATGATGATCCGATGGTAAACATTAGATTGTTAAAAGATAAAAATTTTGCAATTGGAACGTATTTGGGTTCGTTTGTTAACATGATTATTTATGTAACTATCGTTTTGTTGCCTAAATATCTGCAAAGTATTATGGGGTATACCGCTTATTTAAGTGGTTTGTCATTAGCTCCTCGTGTAATATCTTGCTTGGTTATGTTGTGTATTATAGATAAACTTGTTGCTAAAATAGATAATAGAATTTTGATTGCAATAGGTTTTTCTTTGATTGGATTATCTACTTTTTATTATACAAATTTAACTTTAATGACTTCATTCGGTTTTATTGTTTTACCAAATGTAATTTTAGGAGTTGGGGTAATTTTAACATTTATACCTATTTCGGGTTTGGTTTTGGGGACTTTGCCAAAATCAGAGTTATCAAACGGTGCAGGTTTGCATAGTTTAGCGAAATGTGTCGCTACGGTGTTGAGTATTTCTTTGTCATCTACTATGGTAGCAAGGCTTTCACAGGTGCATCAGACTTATTTGGTCGGTAATTTGGCTAGTACAAATCCGATATTTTTTCACCGTTTATCATTAATGACGCATAATTTTATGGCAGGTTTGCCACAATATACAGCGATGCATAAAGCTAGTGCTTTGTATTATAAGCAATTGATTGTACAAGCAAAAATATTTGCTTATTCTGATACGTTTGCTATTTTTGCATTAATTGCTTTTTGCATGATACCTTTAGGATTTTTATTAAAAGTTGATTTCAAAAAAGATAAATAATATAATAATTAATAGTATTTTTAAAAAGGAGTTTTGTTATGTTGAATAGTATTTTTACAAGACGTTCGATAAGAAGATTTATTGACAAACCTGTTGAGCAGGAGAAACTGGATAAAATATTAAAAGCTGGGATGCAAGCACCATCTGCACATAATGGTCAGCCTTGGGAGTTTTTGGTTATTACAGATGATGAAATAAAGCAAGCTGTATCTAAGATGAGTCCTTACGCTGGCATGGTTGCTAAAGCTCCGGTAACGATTATTGTTCTCGGTAAAACTGACACAAATATGCAAAGATGGATTCAGCAAGATTTGAGTGCTTGTACGCAAAATATACTATTACAAATAGCTGAAGAAGGTCTAGGTGGTTGTTGGATGGGATTTTATCCTGATGAAAGTAGAATTAAAGCTTGTAGGGAGTATTTTGACTTACCTGAGAATATTGTACCTTTTTCTGTAATCGCACTTGGCTATGGAGTAGATGAAAATAAATTTGTAGATAGGTCAGATATGTCAAAAGTTCACTATAACAAATATTAGTAAGCTTTCGCATAAAATTTATTAAAAGCTGATTTATTATATCATTTATGAAAAATAATGGTAAAAAAGGTCAGCTTTTATCTTTTGTATCTGAACCGTTAAAAGTTGAAAATCCTGTTGAGGTATCTCGTATATTTTGTGTCAATAAAGACTTACCTGATACAAATGAGTTTATTTATCTAACTTCAAGAGATTTGCGTGTGGAGGATAACTTCGCAATAAATTTTTTAAAGGAAAAAACAAAAAATTTTTCTGTTGTGCATCTCAAAAGAAATTTCGATTATATTCCAAAGCAGACCTTTTATGAGGAAAATCTTTCAGTATTAAAAGAGAATTATGCACTATTCAAGATAAATTTTGATGTGTTGGATTGTGATTTAAAGACTTTTCTAAAAAAGATTAAAAAAAAGACACTTGTTATTGATTTTAATCCCTTAGAAAATTTTATGGTTTTTCAAAACTATGGTGGAAAAATTTATGAAATCGACTCTCATAATATTGTTCCAGCAAGAATTGCTTCTCCAAAACAGGAGTATAATGCGTTTACTTTTAGAAGAAAAATTTATAATTTAATAAACTATTACCTTACAGATATTCCACAATTAGAATTTGGAAAAAATAATGCGTATTATTTGCTCGAAAAATTTATAACAACAAAACTTGAATCTTATAAAGAAAATAAAAATAATCCGAATCTTGATGTTACTTCAAATCTTTCTCCATACTTAAATTTTGGATTTATTTCACCGCAAAGGGTTGCTATTGAAGTTATAAAATCAGAAGCTTTATCAGATGATAAAGAGGAATTTTTAGAGGAATTAATCATAAGATCTGAATTAGCAGATAATTTTTGTTTGTATAATTCAAATTATAAAAGTCTTAATGCGGCACCACAATGGGCGAAGAAGTCTTTAAAAAATCATGAAAAAGATTTAAGAGAATATGTTTATTCAAAAGAAGTTCTCGAAAAAGCTACGACTCATGATGATCTATGGAACGCTTGCCAAATACAATTATTAAAAACAGGAAAAATTCATGGATATTTGCGTATGTATTGGGCTAAACAAATTTTAAAATGGACAAAAACTCCGCAAGAAGCTCTTGATATTGCAATATATCTTAATGATAAATATGCATATGATGGCATAAGTCCAAATGGATATGTTGGTATATTATGGTCAATTGTGGGCTTGCATGACAGGGCATTTCGGGATTATCCGCTTACAGGCAAAATTAGACGTATGCAAGGTTTGAAATCATTAAAAGATAAAAATAATTTTATAAATAGTTATTATTAAAAAAAAATCAATATTGGGCTTTAAAAAATATAATGTATATGCTATAATGAAAAAAGATTACAAAAGGAGTTGAGTATGCGAAAGAATTATTATCAAGATTTTGTTGAGAAAAATTGTATTAATAATATTGTAAAAAATGATATGTCAGCATTTACTTTAGCCGAAATGATGGTAGTAATGCTGATTTTGAGTATTGTAATGGCTGCTTTTGCACCGGTAATGACAACACGTAGTAAAGTTGATTTATCAAGTCCTTGGAAATGGGCAAGTAACAATTCTGATATTTACTATGGAATGGGTGCTAACCAAACAGCTATGATTGGTCAAAAGGAAGTTAAAGATGACGACCCTAAAGCAAAATTGATAATAAATTCTTCAGATGTAGAACGCTCACGTATATTATTCAAAAATGGTGATACAGTACTTGGCAGCTTGTTTATGGACGATAAAAGTAATACAATTATCGGCGATGGAAAAACT
>CASECH010000016.1 GCA_949286405.1 uncultured bacterium | reverse complement strand
TCATTAGCTATGCTCACAAAAAGTTTGTTTTCTACAAATGCCTATGACGTATTTTCATCTAGCAATCCTTTTGCAGTTGATTATAGTCAATATGCAAATGTTGAAGGAGAAACTTCTACTGAAAGCGGATTTTTAAGTAATTTTTCATCAGCTGTATCAGTATTAGGCGGTACATCAGCATCAGGTGCTACTGCTACAGCTTCCTCATGTGGTGCATCTTCTGGAGGATGCTCTGGAAGTTCAAGCAGTTTTATTTGTTAATAAAAAAAAGAAATAAAGAAAAAGAAAATACATTGAAAAGCGGTTACTTAAACCGCTTTTTTATTTATAAAATATATTTATGGATAAAAAATATTTTGTTTACATGCTATTAACTGAAAAAGGTACATTCTACTGTGGATATACTGATGATGTACAAAAACGTTTTGAGACTCATTTACAAGGTAAAGGTGCAAAATATACTCGTGCAAATAAACCTATAAAAATTGTTTATATACAAGAATTTAATTCTAAATCTGAGGCAATGAAAGAAGAAAGATCAATAAAAAAATTAACTCATAAAGAAAAAGAAATACTTATAAAGAATTTTCAGAAGAATTAGTATTATCTTTAGTTTTTTTTCTGTTTTGTCTTTCAATCTTTTTTAATTCTTTTTCTTTTTTCTTTTCAATAGCTTTTTGTTCTTTTTCTTCCAATTTAGCTTTAGCATCCAAATATTTTGGTTGAACATCATTTAAGCTTGTTGAGCCGTCTATTTTTTGCTTTATTTTATAGTCTTTTTGTTTTTGTTTATAATTGGCATCAATTTCTTTTAATTTAGCTTTATAAGACTGTTCAAGAGTCTTTAATTCTTTCTTTTCTTCCAATTTTTTTTGTTTTTCAGCATCTTTTTCAACACGTTTCATTTGTTGCTCTTCTCGCTCTGATACAGATTTAGGAACAACTCCATCTTGAACTATTTTCAGACCATTCATGCTGATTTCAATATCGGATTGAATAAAAGTAATTAATCTTGATTGCTCTCCTTGATAATCAATACTCCATGTCCCAAGATTTATAGGCTTTTCTCCAGTATAAGCATAAGCATTTACAATAACTCTGTCAGGATTATTCAAATCAAAACCTAAAGGATAAATATCCCATCGCTTTTCTTCGAGATCAAGATTAGCATTTTCCTTCCAATAATATATTATAGCATCCCTTACTTCTACTAAATTATAAGAAGTATCATTTACAAAGTCATATACCCATGCATTAGTCTGCCATATACCATCATGTGCATTTCCAATTTTTTCTTTAGCTAGAAGTTTTGTACCATCAGAAGAAAAATCAACAGGTGTAAGAGTTCTAAATGTTGCATAATTGTCAATAGCTTTATCTGTTGATAATATTGGATCAGGATTTCTATGCATAACATGAGCTGTTTTTATTTTATTTATATTAGACTCTGCATCATCAAGAGGAATAACAAACAAATCAGATGCTGTAGATCCATTATTTGGATAATAGTAAATAGTAGAATACACCATTTTCGAATAATCAGGTGATACAATTCCTTGAGCATTTTTTTGTCTATTTTTATAAAAATCCTTATCCAAAATTATTTCAGGACTTCCAGGAGGATTATTATACCTAACAATTTTATATGAAGGTTGAGGTACATACTTCATATCAGAAGGTTTTTCAAGCTTAGGAAGTTCAATTTTTTGAGCGAACTTATCTTTAGGAGCAGATAATTCCTCATATTCTTCAACAGTCATATATCCAGAAGGATTCCTATTAAATTTAGCTCTTTGATACTGCTCTTTTGCTTCTTTTTTCTCTACGTCACTTATATATTTTATTTCCTGCTCTCTCGGATCCTTTAACTGAGGTAAATTTATATCATCACTAACTTGAATATATCCAAATAATGCAACAAATATAGCCGCTAAAGCATAAATCATCTATACAAGACCTTCCTTCATCGCCATAGCTATTGCCTTAGCACGTGTACCTACATATAACTTTTGCAAAATACTATGAACGTGAGTTTTGGTAGTTGAGATAGTAATAACCAACTTTTCAGCAATTTGAGGATTCGTTAATCCATCCACTATCAAAGCTAAAACTTCCATTTCTCTTTCTGTAAGTCCATATAAGTTTTTACCTAATTTATAATTAATTTCGCCACGTTTTTCAGGAATATCATTTCCACGTCTAATATTTGTTAAAACGACTTTTGCAATAGCAGGATCTAACCAGCCTGCACCCTCACTTACCGCAATTACTGCTGATACTGTTTGCTCAGATGTAGCTCCTTTTGTAATATATCCATCAGCACCTGCTTGGAAAGAATCAAATATGTCATCATCTCCTTCTCTTGAAGTGTACATCAGGACTTTTATTTTAGGATTTGAAGCTTTTATCTTTTTAGTTGCTTCAATACCATCTATTGTTGGAAGACCAATATCCATAATAACAACGTCAGGTAAAAGTTCAAGAGCTCTATCTACACCAATTTGACCATCTGCACACATATCAGCAATTTCAATGCGAGGATTGCTACCTAATATAACAGATAAACCCATCCTAGCCATATCATGATCTTCTACTATTAATACTCTGACTTTATCCATTTGTAACCTATCCTTTAACTTTTTTATTGTCTAACTCTACAACATCTGTTAGTAAAAATGAAAATTCGCTACCTTTATTAACCTTGCTTTCAACCCAAATCTTTCCATTATGTGCTTCTATAATCTGTCTGGATAAATATAACCCTAGTCCTGTACCAGTTGATCTTTTTCTACTTGTACCTTGAGAAAAACGTGTAAATAGATTTGGAATATCTTCCTCAGGAATACCATTACCATTATCTGCAACTGAAAAAATCAAATCACCACTTTGAGATTTTGTAAATACAGTAATTTCTCCACCCTTATTAGTATAATTTACAGCATTACCGCAAAGATTTGTAATAACCCTTTTTAATTCTGCTCTATCTGCTTTAATTTCAGTTTTTTCAGGCATATCAAAAACTATATTTATCTTTAAATTTTTATTATTAATCAGTGATTTTAATTCTTCAATACATTGATTAACCAAATCCTTAATATTAAATACAGTCTTACATAAAGTTAACTTTCCGCTTTCAAAACGGTACACCTCTAATAGAGCATTCACCAAACCAAGCAAATCTTCATTACTTTGAAGCATAGTCGATAATAGAACTTTTTGTTTTTCATCCAATTCTCCTATTGCACCTTCTAAGAAGAATTTCAAGGTCTGAATAGCAGCAAGTAATGGAGTCCTCATATCGTGAGTCAATGTAGCTATAAAATCATCCCTTAATCGTTCTGTTTCTTTTTGAACACTGACATCTCTTATGACTCCAACAAACTTTTTAGGAAGACTTTCATCTAAATTTGAAATAACAGCAAAACTAATCTCCACAGGAATATTTTTTCCACTAAGATTATTCACAATATAATAATCTCTTAACAAAATTTCAGAACAATCACTGCCAAGCCCAAAGATATTTCCATTTTTATTATCTTTTGAAGAATTTTGTTCTGGAGAATTTGAATAAGCTATTTCTTGGAATTTTTTCTTACATAAAGAGTTTTCAGATAATCCAACCATATTTTCACAAGCAGGATTTACTTGTTCAATATTTCCCTTTGAGTCTACAATTATAATTCCATCAGCACAATTATTAATTATACCACTCAACTTACTATTTGCCTGGACTAAATCCGCAGTACGTTCAGCAACTATTTTTTCTAAATTAGTAGAATAATCTTCAAGTTGCCTTTTGGCAAGCTCTAATTCCGCGATTTTTTCTCTTAAATTTTCTAGTAAATGACTTCTTTCAATACCATTTCTTATATTCATTAAAAGGTCATCATTATCCCAAGGTTTTTCAATATATTTGTATAAACCTATTTCATTAATAGCTTTTATCGCATTCTCTTTATCTGCATAGCCGGTAAGCAATATCATGCTTACTTCTGGATAAAGTTTTTTGGCCTCTGTCAAAAATTCAAGTCCATTCATTTCAGGCATCAAAAAATCAGAAATAATTAGATCCGGAGTATTTGCTTTTAAAAACTCTAAAGCATCTTTTGGGGTATTAAAAAGATGTACATCATTATATCCCTCTACTTTAAAAAGCGTTTTAAAAGCAGAAGTTACCATCTTTTCATCATCAACTACTACAATTTTACCGTTATTCATACTACAATCATAAGCTATTTTAATAATTCAGACAAATTGTTTACAAATTCGCAATAAAAAAGAGGATATTATGCTATCCCCTTTTTTAATTAATTAATTTATTTGTTATAAGAATGAGATTTATATTCTCGTTGCATTAATTCTTTGTCAAACAAGTATAAAGCGGCTTTATCATCCTGAAACATTTTAAGTTTAGCAATTACCTCCATCACATTTGATTCTTCTTCTACTTGTTCTGCAATATACCAGTTTATGAAATTTCGTGTAGCTAAATCACATTCTTCTTCAGACATTGATGCAACACATTCAATACTTTCTGTAACAGATTTTTCGTGTTCATAAATTTTATTAAATACTTGTAGTGGATTTTCAAAGTTTTTTTCTGGGACGCTAATTTGTTGTAAATCAACAGTGCCATTTCTATCAATAATATAATCGAATATAATCATACCATGTTCTATTTCTTCCCGAGCTTGGACTTTGGTCCAATGTGCAAAACCATACAGACCAATTTTGTCAAAAAAAGCAGACATAGCAAGATATAAATAAGCTGAATAAAATTCTTTGTTAATTTGAGCATTTAGTACATTCTCGACTTTCTTATTAATCACTTTCTCCCTCCCATAGACCATGTAAATTACAAAATTCTCTAGCTAGAACCTTTCCAAATTGTTCTTCTAAAATCATTTCAGGTTTATCACCAGGCAGCAAGTAGTGTAAATGAGCATCTTTTTTATCCTCTGAAATTGTTTCAATGAACATAATATAATGTCCTTCATCCATAGGATGAAGCTCTTTACCAACCCTTACTATAGATTTATTATCATCATCTTTCACAAAGACAGGTAAATGTTTTTCCATTGACATTTCTTCTTTATTTTTACCTTCAATATGATGCATAGGCTCGCCACAACAAACCAATTCACCACCACCTGGAATAATAACTTCAACTAAATTCCCACAAATTTCACATCTGTATAAATCTAATTTTTCCATATAAAATATTCCTCCTTTCAATAAAAGAGTAATATCAATTAAGTTAAAATATATTACCTTACTAGCTATTTGAAAGTATGATAAAAAAACAACTAGACTAAAAAAAGTTTTGTGTTAGAATAAATTTAAGCCGTGCTCCACGGGGAATTGCAATCCCTCGACCCGAAGTTTATGCGGGGTGCAGAGCCTGTTGTGAGGATTTGGCGGATTTGGTTAATAAATATATTGTTGTTGACATTTAAGGATATGGTGGCGTAAGCTGTCGAACCGTGTCAGGATGGAAACATAGCAGCACTAAGACAATACTTGCGGGTATTATATTTTTAAAAAGAGATAATATATTTAAAGATTAAGTCCAACAAATTCGATAGACAGTGGCACGGTTTTTTATTTATAATTTAACTTATTGCTTTTATTTTAGTTCTGTATCTTTAATATATCTAGGTCTTGATTTTACCTCTCTAAATACTTGTCCTACATATTCGCCAATAATTCCAAGACAAAATAGCTGAATTCCTCCAAAGACGCACAACAAAATTATTGTTGTTGCCCAACCATTAGGAGAGTTATGCCAAAATATTTTTTCGATAACAGTTTCAACACCTACTAAAAATCCAAATAGCGCCATAAAAAAGCCTAAAACAGTTACAAACCTAAGAGGAACGACACTATAAGAAGTTATACCATTAAGAGCAAGCCCCATTAAGGAAACAAAATTAAATTTAGAAACTCCTGCCATTCTTGGCTTAACATCAAATTTTACGTAAGCTGTTTTCAAGCCAACTTCGTTAAAAAAGCCTCTTAAAAATAGATATTTTTCCGTGTAAAGTTCCAATATATCAAGAGCTTTTTTGCTTACTAAACGATAATCAGAATGATTTTGAGGAATTTTTGCACCCAAAATATTCATCGTTTTATAAAAACAAAGAGCTGTAAATTTTTTAAAGAAAGAATCTGTCTTTCTATCATTACGAATTCCTGAAACTATATCTGCACCATTATTAAATTCTTGGATAAACTTTTCTATAGCCCATTCATCTTGTTGCAAGTCAGCATCGATAGATACAGCACAATCACAACCGATACTGCGAACACCTTCCAGACCTGCCAATAAAGCTTTTTGATTCCCGAAATTACGAACAAATTTCAACGCTTTGACTTTAGCATTATTTTTATGTAACTCTTCTATAATTTCCCATGTAGAATCTTTCGACCCATCATCTACCAAATATAGATAGCTACTTTCTGAAATCATATTTTTGCAAATCAAATCATTAATTACAAGAAATAACTTTTCAACAGTCTTTCTTATACATAATTCCTCATTATAACAAGGAATAACTATTGCCAAAGTTGGTTTATCCATAAATTCTCTTCTCACTAACATTATAAATATTGCCAAAAAGCTTAAATTTATATTATAATATCCATAAAAATTAAGCAAGGAAATTTTTCAATGAGTAAAAAGAAATTTATATTAAACGCAGATGATTTTGGGATGTCAAAGGCTCATAATAGAGCAGTCCTTGATGGATATAATAATGGTTTTTTAAGTAGTGCGAGTATTTGTGCAAACGGAAAAGCTTTTAATGCAGCAGTTAACGAAATTTTGCCAGAGTGCCCTAATTTAGGAATAGGTGTACATTTAAATATCATTGAAGGACGTTCCCTCACAAAAGCTCCTTTACTTACTAATAAGCGAGGAAAATTTAATAACGGATATCTTACACTTATTCTAAAATCATACAATCAGGAATTTTTAAAGCAAGTAGAATATGAATTTAGAACTCAAATTGAAACTGTATTAAGTTACACTAAAGTTGATCATATTGATTCTCATGTACATACACATGCTATTCCAAATTTATTCAAACTAACAGCTAAACTTGCAAAAGAATATAATATTCCATATGTAAGAACTCAATTTGAAGAAATGTATTTTGTTCCAAGCATAAAAAAGCATGTAAATGTAAAATATCCATTAAATGTAATTAAAATAGCATTATTGAATTCTTTTACTATAAGTAACAGAAAAACTGTCCAAGAACTTGGGATAAAAACAAATGACTACTTAATTGGTGTTGGATATACTGGAATGATGGATGATAAAACTATTGAATTCGGTCTTAAAAATCTTGATGAAGATTGTCTTACCGAAGCATTAATCCATCCTTGTAATTATGCAAAACATACAAAAAATCAGCACTTTACTGAATTTTTGATAACACAAAATAAAGAATTGGAAGACAAAATCAAAAGATTAGGGTTTGAGATTACAAATTATAAAAAAGAACAATCTCTTCAAGAAGTTTAATGAAAAAGACTTTAGCGATATTTTTAATATTATTATTTCATGCTTCATTCTTATTTTTTGAGAACCATAGAACATCTGAAAAAAGAGTGATTAAGGTTATTACTCCTACTGTTTTTCAAATCGATTTAAATAATAACGGATCGTATGATGTTGGTGAGAAATTTTGTATTTCTAACATTAAATCGTTTTCAACTAATGTAAATTCTGATACCTCAAATTTAGAAAAAATTTTAAAATTATCGCGAAAAGATAGTTTAACTATTGGTTATTTTGCAGATGAATTTGCAAAAAGCACTCTTTTGAATAAAAAAGTTAAATTAAAAAATATAAGTAAAAATGATTATGACTGTAAGAGTGCTGAAATCATAGTCAATGGAATAAGCTACCAAGATTTACTGAAAAATTCTGGATTTGCCATAGTTAATGAAAAACCTGTAAATCAACCTAAATTTGCAAAAATATTAAAAAAAGCAAAACATACCGAACTTGTTATTTTAAATAATTCTAGTAATAAATATCATAAACTAGATTGTAAATATGGAAAAATGGCAAATAATTTCGTTATTTTACCTAAAAAAGATTTGTCAAAAGAAGCACGACCATGTAAGTTTTGTCATATACAAAATAAATCTAAAAGCAAAAAATTAACTACAAAAGAAATTATCTACCCAGAATCTATTACAGATGAGAATATCAAACTTTATATTACAGACTTTACTCGGAATTTAAAGCCAAATAACAGTTGTAATTCAAACATATGCAAAGAAATTCTAAACAAAATTAATTCAGCAAATAAAACCATTGA
>CASECH010000015.1 GCA_949286405.1 uncultured bacterium | reverse complement strand
AGTATCTCCAACTTGTTTCAAATTGCTATTTACAGTCTTGGAAAAAAAATCAATTTCATCAGATACCATATTAGCAATCAACACAGCCGATTCACGTAACTGAGAACGCATTGACTGCTGGTTAATATTATTTATGATAAATCCACTGATACTCATAGGAATAACTACTGCAAACAAAAATACAACAGCTATTTGTTCTACTATTTTCAAACGTTTAAATTTAAAAATTCCCATAAAATTATCCTTCTGCAAAAGGCGTTAATTTATACCCTACATTGGTTACTGTATGTAAATATTTAGGATTTTTTGTATCAGGTTCAATCTTATTTCTCAGGCCTCCAACATGCACCCTCAACATTCTAACATCTTCATTGCTGTCATATCCCCACACTTCATCCAAAAGAGTTGCAAGTTTGACAGCATTATTAAAATGTTGCATCAAGCAATATAAAATTTCAAATTCTGTCGGAGTAAGCTTAACTTTTTTATTAACTACAACACACTCAAGTGATTCCGGAAAAATTTCAATATCACCGACATTCAACACTTCATCTGAAAGTGCATTTTTATCTTCAACCTGATTTCTACGTAACAAAACACGTATTCTCAAAAGCACTTCCTGAACATCAAAAGGTTTTACCAAGTAATCATCGGCACCACAATCAAAACCTTCTGTTTTATCATCAATAGTACCTTTTGCAGTAAGCATTAAAATAGGTATTGCAAGTTTTGCCTGACGAATATTTTTACAAACATCAAATCCATTCATTTTTGGCATCATAACATCCAACAAAATTAAATCATAAGCGTTATTTAATGCTTTATTTAGCCCTTCAAGACCATCTTTTGCCGTGTCTACAAAGTACCCGCTCTGTGCGACATCAAATTCCAATAATTCTCTGATTTCATCATCATCATCAACTATTAAAATTCTTTTTTGTATATCACTCATTGAAATACCCCTATCAAAATTTTTCTATAATTTTATAAAAATTAATACCAATTTTCAATTAATTATAAAGATTTATATCTAATCTTTAAACCTCATTAAACGTCTTAAAATGAGTTTTACAGACTTCATGCAATCTATCTTTTCCATACTTTTGAATAAACTCAGATGCAGCAGTTTTAACAAGCCCTGAACATCCTTTAGGAAACTTCAAACCATAATTATTTTCCATATCTTGCATCTTTTGAACGAAAGTCGCACGAGCAAGCACAGATGCGGCAGCTACCGCAATATCACTTTCAGCTCTCACCATCTGCTCAAGATGAATACTCTTACCGTTTTTCATAAGTGCATTTTTTATAAGACTTTCATCTCCAAACTTATCTGAAAGAGCATATTCACAACTACTGCTATTTAAAATATTTTCAATAGCTCTTGCATGTCCCCAAGCAAGAAGTTTGTTCAAATTTTTAATATTAGAATAAAGCTCGTTATATTTCCCGTTAGAAATAGCAATTACAGAATGTGGTGCATTTTTTTTAATTTCAACTGCCATAGCAAGCATTTTTTTATCAGAAAGTTTCTTACTATCTTTAATCCCTAAATCAGTAAATATTTTAGCAGACCTTTCATCTACCAAAACACCTGCAATTACTAAAGGTCCAAAAAAGTCACCCTTACCTGATTCATCGGTTCCAATATGTGGGATAATTTTTTCTGTCATTGGTATCTCCTTAACTAGTGTAGACTTTCAGGCACTGCCATAGGGATAGGCACAGGTGCCGCAGTTGATTTTGGAGCCTGAGGCTTTGACTGAGGTTTAGGTTGTGTTTTAGCTTGAGTTGACGTAGTCTGCTTAGGTTGTTGTACTTCTTTTTTCTCGTTTTGTTTATTGAAATTTTTAACAACTTCAGCAGGTGTAGTCGCTTCTTGGATTTCCGCATCTGCCTGTTCTTCTTTTGCTTCTTCTTTTGGTTTTGTTTCTCCAATAATTTTTACATTAGAACCTGCTGCGAAAGGAATTAATTCAACTTCAGGATAATTAAACTCAGCCTTACCATACTTTTCAGTCGCAACTTTCATTATATCTTTCCAAATTAATGCAGGAACAGTACCACCTTGTACAATTTTGCTCATCGCAACGTTTTTGTCGTTACCAACCCACACACCTGCGACAATATTAGGAGTATAACCAACGAAGTAAGCATCCTTGTTATCATCAGTTGTACCAGTTTTACCGGCTGCAGGTTTACCAATATTTGCAGCACGACCGGTACCGTTTGTAATTACAGTTCTCATCATTGCAGTCATTTCTGCAGCAGTATTCATACTTAATTGATGAGAAAATTTAGTTTTTGGAGCACGATATACAACTTTTCCTCTTGAAGTTTCAACTCTTTCAATAGCATATGGCTGTACAACAAAACCTCCGTTAGCAAAAGCTCCATAAGCACGTGTAAATTCAAAAAGTTTAACCCCATTTGATCCAAGTGCAATAGTATAATCGTATTCCAATGGAGTTTCAATACCAAGAGTTCTTGCAATTTGAATTACCGATCTTACACCAACTTCTT
>CASECH010000014.1 GCA_949286405.1 uncultured bacterium | reverse complement strand
TATATGATAAACTAGGTAATGCTATAAAATCCCTATACTACAAAAAAGATGGTGTAACTGTATTTATGGAAAAAATACATCAAGCAGCAAGAAAATAATCAAATAAAAAAGCTCCAATCAAGGAGCTTTTTATTTTACATCTGTTTTATTAGGACTTTCATATTCAATGCCCATTTCTTTAAGTGTTCTTATAAAATTCTGAGCACATATTTTTTGGGCTTCAGGAGGAACTATCCTTAAAATTTCAACTGTCTTTGAAATCACAGGATCTTTATCATACCAACGGTTATTAGCATTAGCAGGTTTTACCATTGCATAAAACTTATCAATTGTCTCTTTGGAAACTTTTTCCTCAATTTTTTGAAGAAAAATCTCCGCTTGAGCTCTTAATTCTGTCTGATAATTTCTTAAAAGCTCAATCACTTCAAGTAACAATGGATCATGGTCATACCAACGCTTATAGGTAGGATTCATTACGTACGCCCTCCGATAGGTTTACATTTTGTACAACAGGAGAAATGACAGCATCATCTTTTCTCTCTATTTTTCCTCCTAACAATCTTAGCTTACTTTCGAAATTTTCGTATCCTCTATCTATATGATGTAAGTTTTCAATAGTAGAGTTTCCGTCAGCCATCAAAGCCGCAACGACCAAAGAAGCCCCGGCACGTAAATCACTTGCTGCTAAAGCTGTACCTGTAAGTTTTTTTACACCTTTAATAATTGCGTGATTTCTATCTTGATGAATATCTGCCCCCATTCTACGTAACTCAGGGACTTGCATAAATCTGTTTTCATACAAGCTTTCAGTGATAATTCCAACCCCGTTTGATGTAGTCAAAAGGGCCATAGCCATAGATTGCAAATCAGTAGGAAATCCAGGATAAGGCTGTGTGATAAAATTGATAGAATTCAATCTGTTTCTACATGATACCTCTAAAGAATTAGGCTCAATAAGTTTAATATTAGCACCCATCTTCAATAATTTATCAGTAAAAAACGTCAAATGAGCAGGACATACATTTTTTATAATAGCTTTACCTTTTGTAGCAATTACAGCTGTCATAAAAGTACCCGCCTCAATTCTGTCAGGGATTGTAGTATACTCTATCGGATGTAAATCATCTTGTTTTACACCATTAATAACAATTTCAGAAGTTCCGGCACCATTTACATCAGCACCCATACTATTCAAGAAATTTGCTAAATCTACAATTTCAGGTTCCTGAGCAGCATTTTGAATTCTTGTAGATCCATCTGCTAAAATACCTGCCAACATTAAATTTTCAGTAGCACCTACAGAAGGTATATCAAGATAAATATCAGTACCTACAAGCTTAGAAGCCTTTGCATGAACATAACCATTCTCAATTTTAATCTTAGCTCCAAGAGCCTCAAGCCCTTTTATATGAAAGTCAACTCTTCTTTCACCAATTGCACATCCACCAGGTAATGCAACGACTGCTTCTTTACATCTTGAAACCAAAGCTCCTAATACAATAAAAGAAGCCCTCATTTTGCTTACTAACTCATATTTTGCAGTAACACTGGTTAAATCCGCAGCATCAATGGTAACAGATTTTTCTTTTTTATCATATGTTGTCTTTGCACCCAATTGAGCAATAACATTAAGCATAATCTCAACATCTGTTAAATCAGGTACATTATATATTTTTGTCTCACCCTTAGCTAAAAGTGCAGCAGCCATCAATTTTAATACTGAATTTTTTGCTCCACCTATTGAAACTTCACCTCTTAAAGGGGTACCGCCTTTTATAAAATATTTCTCAGTCAATTTTCTTACCTTTATTTATAAATTCTAATTTCGATTACCTACTAAAATAATAATACAATTAGAGTCACATGATGTAAAGAAGTTAAATTATGTAAAGAATTTTAATAAATTTTACAATAAACTATTCAAAAAAAATAACTCCTTGTTTTAAAACAACAATAGGAGGAAAAAAATGATTAGACCAATAAATTTCACAGGTATAAAAAACATAGGATACACAAAATCTAATTCATATCCCAAAGATTATCAAAACGATTTATCAAACACAAAATATACAATGAACATGCAACTAACTGATGATGAAAACGGAAAAGAATTACAGAAATATATGGAGATTCTAAGTAAAAATCCAAAATTCATCAACAGAATAAATCATGCTTACCTAAACATAGAAGCTGACTATATGTATGTAAATGATAATACTATTGCATACGTTGAAAAAATAAACGGAATTCCAGTTGACAACAGTGAAGAAAATATTCCTATAAGAAATTTTTCAAGAAAACTAGTTTCAAACATTGCAAAAGCAAAAATATCAGACATAAAAACTGATGACTTCCATAAATATACTCAAGAGGCCCAATTAGGTCTAATTCAAAAAGAACGCATCCTTGACTATATAAGTGGTGCAGAGGGGACATTAGATATACTGGAAAATTCAGGGCTTGCTGAAAAATTTGCACATTACAATAAAATGGAACATATCTCTGAAAAAGATGCAAAAACACTTGCAAAAGCTGTTTTAAACATAATTGATGTATTGCATTCTCCTCAATATGTGAAAAACGGTGCAATGATAATGGATAGTATTCTAAAAACTCCAAACAACACATATAAAAACTAATTATTAAAAAATAATAAATTTTCCTTGTTAATTTGCCTTGATAAATTATAATGTAGTTACGTTTATTTTGAGAGGTAAAAAATGACACATAAGAAACATCACAATAATAATCCGTTCAAAAATGATTCCGAATTATTTGAAGAAAAAAAAGAACAGGGAAAAGAAACTCCTACAGAAGAACAATCTGTAGGCAAAACAAACGAAGCTGATGATAAATTAAAAGAATTACAAGAAAAATATGACACACTAAACCAACAATATTTAAGACTTGCAGCTGATTTTGATAATTACAGAAAAAGACAAGCTCAAGAAAGAGAAGATTTATTAAAATACGGAGCAGAAAATGCTCTTAAAAAACTTATTGAAGTTTTAGATAACTTTGAAAGAGGGGAAAAAGCTCTTGCTAATGTAGAAGACTGCAAACAAGTAAAAGATAGTTTTAACCTTGTACACAAACAAGTAATAGAAACCCTAAACAAACTTGGATTGGAAACTATTGATACAAACGGACAATTATTTGATCCAAATTTCCATGAAGCAGTTATGCAGACACCAACAAATGAATATCCTGAAAACACAATTATTAATGAATTACAAAAAGGATATAAACTAGGAGACAAGGTACTTAGACCATCACTTGTAAACGTTGCAACAGAAGGTTAATATCAATTCCCATAGTGGGAATTGAATTTGAGAGAATAGGGAAGAAAAAATAAAAAATGGCTGATTACTATGAAATATTAGAAGTTTCGAGGGACGCTTCAAAAGATGAAATAAAATCTGCTTTCAGAAAGAAAGCACGCACATTACACCCCGATGTAAATAAAGCACCAGATGCAGAAGAAAAATTTAAAGAGCTTGGAAAAGCATATGAAACATTAATGGACGACAACAAGCGTGCAACATATGACCGCTATGGCGAAGATGGTCTAAAAAATGCCGGATTTGACACAAATGGTCCATTTGCAGGTGGTTTTGGCGATTTAAATGATATATTTAACTCATTTTTCGGCGGTTTTGGAGGATTTGGCTTCGGAGGAGGAAGACCAGATCCTAATGCACCGATAGAAGGAGATGATCTTCGTCTTGATATTGAAATTGATTTTGAACAAGCAGTATTTGGGACAAACAAAGAAATTAAATTTGAACACTTGGAAAACTGTCCTGAATGTAATGGTACCGGAGCAGAAAAGGGAACAAAACCTGAAATCTGTCCAACTTGTCACGGTACAGGTCAAGTACAACAAGTAACAAGAACTCCTTTAGGTTCAATTGCTCAAATAGTTACCTGTCCTGATTGTCAGGGCAAAGGTAAAAAAATAAGCTCTCCATGTAAAGCCTGCAAAGGTGTTGGAAAACTTAATAAAGAAAAGAAAATTGAAATAAAAATTCCTGCAGGTGTAGACAATTTATCTAAAATAAGAGTTTCAGGAGAAGGAGATGCAGGCTCAAACGGAGGTCCAGCAGGCGATTTGTTCGTAGTACTTCACGTAAAATCATCCGCAGACTTCAAGCGTGATGGCAATGATGTCTACTCAAGACTTGATATTTCTCCTGCACAAGCAGTACTTGGCGATGAAGTATTAGTAAAAACTCTTGATGGAGAACAAAAAATTCAAATCGCAGCAGGAGTCCAAAGTGGCAATTCCATAAAAATTAAAAATGCAGGAGTTCCATATCTGTCAAGACCATCTCAAAGAGGTGATCATATCGTTGTGATTTCTGTAAAAACACCTCTTCATATTTCAGATGAAGAAAGACAATTATATAAAAAACTATATGAACTTCAAAAGAATAAAAAACCTCAATCATCAATTATGGATAAGGTAAAAGGAGTTTTTCAATAATGAAAAAATTGCTTGTATGTCTAGGATTAATGGTAATAACCGCTACATCTGCAAATGCAGCGAAAATTCCTGATAATATCAAAGGTTACGTAAATAAAGATTTTCCTCAAACAAACTTCAGATTTGATGGAGTAATCATTCTTCCTGACAATACAATATATTTACCTCTTTTTCCTGCAAAAATAATTAATCCTGAACAAATACAGATTAAATCAACTTATCCAACAGGGAAAACACTTGCAGACAAACCGAATGTAATTATATTCAACAATGATTTTGCACTACTAAAAGTACTTACAGATACTAAAGGGG
>CASECH010000013.1 GCA_949286405.1 uncultured bacterium | reverse complement strand
TGGGATGCTGATGCTTCTCAAAAAGAAGTTCTTGGTAAACATATTCTTGATATGCTTGTAAAAAGAGCTGAATTAAACGGACTTGATGTAACTAAAGAAGAAGCTGAAGTAAGAGCAGAATTGTCTGATTTAATAACTGATAATAATAAAGTTCAGACAAATATCGAATCTATTTATAACAAAATAGTAGCAAAAGAAGCTGAAAATGCACAAGGTGTTAAAGATAAAAAAACTAAAGCTAAAGAAGATAAAGAAGCTGAAAAGGCTGAGGCTAAAAAAGAGCAAGAAGCTAAAAAAGCTGAAGCTGCTAAAAAACAAGCAGAAGTAATAGCTAAAGAAAAAGCAACTTTCATCAAAGATATTCAAGATTGCACAGGTAGAGATGACATAAAAGAATTACCTGAAGGTGTTGAAATCGTAAAAGATGAAAAAGGTAATTTTAAAGGTTTCAAAATCAGAATTAAAGGTAAAGACTACTTTGGCAAAGATTACTTAGCACTAGTTGGTGCTTTGGAGGAAGCAGGTTTAACTCTTCCTTTGCCAAAGAAGAAAGAACAAGTTGCATAGATTTAAAAATAGATGATTCCTCATATTTAAAGTAAAAGGTAAATAGGGAGCTTAAAATTAGTAGGTTAGGTGAATGTGAAGAAAAAGTCTCTGGTAAATCCAAGAGACTTTCTTTTTATATTTTATTAATAGTATTTTCATTAATTTTCAGTCAGATAAATTTTAGCTATATCAATATCATTTTGGGTTGTAATTTTTATATTTTTATAGCTGCCATTGAGTATGTAGACATCTTCTCCCAAAGCCTCAAGCATTCCTGCATCATCGGTGAAATTTTTATTTTTTAATTGCTCATGAGCAGACTTTATAAGTTGATATTCAAATGCTTGTGGAGTTTGGGTATTATACAATTTAGCTCTGTCAATTGTTCTTATTATTTTTCCATGTACAACTTCTTTTATTGTATCAATAGTTTTGGTTGCGACAGTGAGGGCTTTTTTATCTTTGACCATTTCTATAGTCTGGTTAATGAGATCTGTAGAAATCATAGGTCTCGCACCGTCATGAATAAGTACGTAATCACAAGCTGATTCTTTTAGACCATTATAAACTGATGCCTGTCTTGTTTCTCCGCCTTGAATGATTTTTACTTTTTTGAAATCTTTGAATATATTTTCAAGTTCTTCAATAATACTTATGTTTGCACAGATTATAATTTCATCTACATTCGAATTCTCAAAAGCTTCTACTGTGTATTTTATAACCTCTTTGCCATTAATTTTTTCTAAGAGTTTGTTTTTATTCCCAAAACGAGAAGACGTTCCTCCTGCAGGAATTATTGCATTTACTCTCCAAGTAAAACTCATTTTTCGCTACTCCTTAAAAATGATTGTACAATTTTTCATCAATTTGTTTTGGAGTATAAAATTCTTTGTGGTTTTCATAGTTTACTTCTACTCCAAAATCTTTTTCGGCTTTTTCTACCTCTCCAATTATTGTATAACCGTGTAGTTTTTTCAATAACCCTTCTTCTATTGTTGCGATAATTTGATAATCTTCTCCACCATAAAATACTAAATCTTGCCAGTTATTGAATATTTTAATTTCTTTATCAAATGGAATTTTACTAAAATCGATTGACATTTTTACGTTGCTTGCTTGTGCGATTTGTGACAGTGCATCCATAAGTCCGTCAGAACTATCCATCATGGCGTAATCAGAGGTTACAGTCGTTGCAATTTGTCTTGAAAATTCTACTTGTGCTTTTGGCATAAGATGAGCATTTATAAGAGTTTGTGGAGTATGTTGATTGTCTAGTAACAATTTTAATCCGGCAGCAGATGAACCATGCGGACCTGATACTATAATTTTTTGTCCTGCTTGTGCATTTTTCCTTGATGAGATTTTTCTATTTTTACTTGATCCGATTGCAGTAATTGATATAAATACCTTATCACCTCCGGTGATATCTCCTCCTACTATTTCTACACCGTTTGCTGCAAATTTTGCACCCTCATAAAAATCTTTTACAAAACTATTTTGAGTATCTTTTGGCAAAGATAGTGATATCGTTAAGTATTTCGCCTCAGCTCCACTTGCACAAATGTCGCTGATGTTTACCATAACTGCCTTGTATCCAAGTTGGAATGGTGTCATATACGAAAGTTTAAAATGAACATCTTCGACAAGGCTATCTTGTGAGATAGTAATTCCAAGATCATTTAAATATGCACAATCATCTCCGATATACTTTGAATCTAGTGTTTTTGTGATGATTTGTATAAGTTCTTTTTCTTTCATTTTATTTCACTAATTTATGCTAAATCATTTTCAATAAGGGTTACAAATTCCTGAACTAATGCGGCATTCCATTTTTTGCCTGAATCTTGTTTTATTATTTCTAAGGCTTCTTGTGGGCTGAGTTCTGAGCGATAAGTCCTTTGTTCGGTCAACGCAAAATAAGCATCTACAATCAATATAATTTGAGAAGTCATCGGAATTTCTTCTTTGGAAATTTTTCCTGGATATCCGCTGCCATCCCAATTTTCATGGTGATGTTCAACTATTGGAATAATATCTTGGATATATGAGATAGGTTTAAGTATTTCTCTGGCAGCTATTATTGGGTGTTCCTTTATGTGATTTTTTTCTTCTTCTGTTAAAGGAGTTACTTTCTGTAGTAATTCTTGAGGAAGCATTAAATTTCCGATATCATACAAAAGCATTGCAATTCTTAAATTGTCAATATCAGATTTTGGAAGATCAAATCTTTTTGCAAGACTTACCGCAATCTGTACTTTTGATTTTATAACTCCTTTAGAATGTAGTGGGTTGTATGTTTGGGTAAGAATATCCGCAACAGAAAAAAGGGCTTCTTTAGGCATTTGACTGTTTTGTTCTGCATTTTTGAGTTTATTGCATAATTCATCTGATAAGTCTTTTGAAATAGGCATATTATGTTTAGATAAAATATCTACGAATGTATTAATAGCTATTTCTTGCCAGCTTGTTTCCGTAATTGGTTTTGCAAGTGTTACTCGGTTTCTTCCATCTCTTTTGGATTGGTACATTGCTTGGTCTGTAAGTTCTAAAATTTCTTCGATATTATCAGAATGTTCAAGGAATGTTGCAACGCCTATACTGGCTGTTACATGACCTATTGTATCGAGTTCGGTTTCTTCTATTGCTTTTCGAATTCTTTCTGCAGCTACCATTGCACCATCTGCTTCAATGCCTGGAAGAATTACGTTAAATTCTTCACCCCCCATTCTTGCAGCAGTATCAATTGAACGTGCGTTTTTCTTTAGAATATTAGCTACTGTTTTTATAGCTAAGTCACCATATGCATGGCCGAACTTGTCATTAATTTGTTTTAAAAAGTCTAAATCAATCCCAATAATACTTATAGGTTGTTGTTGACGAAGAGAACGTTTAACTTCTTTTTTTAGGTATTCTTCAAAATATCTTCTGTTATAAAGCCCTGTAAGTCCGTCAGTAATTGCTTGTTCTTTTACAGCCTCAAACAGGTCTGCAATGGTTATTGCCATTTCAATTTGTTGAGCAAACATTGTAAGAAAAGTTACCTCTCCATCAGTGAGTTCTTTTCTTTCTGAAAATACGTTAAACCACCCGAAATGTTTATTTCTTGAATATAGTGGAACAGTAATTATTGATTTACTCAGACTTCCTGCCATTATTTCATCAATAATGTTTTCTGGGACATCGGGTGCAACTGATTTTAAAGTTCCGCCAAGATCAGTCGTTTGTAAAATTTTCTTTTCCTTAAGAGTTTCAGCATAAATACTGTTATGGTCGTATCTTAATTTCCTTGTCTGTATTGGAATTTTAATCATTTTGCTGACTCTTTTTATAGAAGCATCATTAGATTGAGCTATAACCATTAAATATTCGCCGTTTTCATCTTCAAATTTTTGTAAAATATTGCAATGCATATACCCAAGTTCTCCTTGAATACTATTAACTATTGTTTCAAGGACACTTTGGAGTGGTTTTGCAGAATTCATCATGTCGAGAATATGTTGAAGTGTCAGCATTCTTTTATTTGCGATGTTTAACTCCATTGTACGTTGTTGAATTTCTTTTTCGAGCTGAATATTTCTTTCATAGACTTCAAGATAGTCTTGCTTCTCTCCGTAGATACTGCTTTCTACTTCAGAAATCATCATCTTAAGTTCTTTTATTCTATCGAAAAAACTCACTTTTACTCCTGTTTATAGAGCTAATAGACTCAACCTTTTCATATTATACAACATTTTCGGCAAAATTAAAGACTTTATTTACAATATTTATAATTTCTTGTGGTGTCGGGTGTTTAAGGCATTTATCTTTGTCTTTTAATTTAGGGCAGGACTTTGTAAAACAAGGCTGACATTCTAGGTTCCCATTTACTGCAAAATATTTATCTTTATTGCCATATGCCCCATATAAAGATGGTGGTGTACAGGTAAAAATAGAAATTACTGCAGGTTTTCCTGTTGCCCAAGCAACGTGAGCACTACCTGAATCAGGAGCCATAACAAGGTTAGCTCTTTTAAATATTTCAATAAGATCTTTTACGTTAGTTTTTCCTGCAAGATTAATATGATTATCTCCACCAATGTATGAAATAAGCTCTTTATCTTTTTCTGTTCCACTGAAGATAAGTGAACACTTATTTTCTAAGTATTTTACAACTTCTTTCCAATTATCTTTATCCCAGTGTTTTAATCTCCAAGTAGTGGCAGGGCAAATTACAACAATCGGCTTTGTAGTATCCAAATTTGATAGAAGATTATCAACTTTTTTAATAGTTTCTTCACTTGATGGAGGTAGAGTAAATTTTACCCCGTCAGGCTCGACACCAATATGTCTTGCAAATGCATAATTCATTTCTACAGCATGAACAGAAAAGTCTTCTTTGTATGGGTTTTGAATATGTTCGTTTCCTCCAAAATCTGCAAATTCTCTTGCTCCTTTAACCGTAATTCTTCTTTTTGCACCGCAAGTCAGCATCCAATATAGACTTTTGAACATTTGTTGTGAATCGATTGCAATATCATATTTTTCTTTTCTGACTTCTTTTAGGATGGATAAAAATTCTTTAAAACTGGAAAGTGAAAATCCTTTTTTCTTCCATTTTTGCAGTGGACATAGATAAGTATGATCTACGCTAGGGTTGTTTTTTACAATGTCTATTCCTTTTTCTGATACAATCCAACCGACTTCATAGCCGTTTTTCTTTAGTTGGTTAGCTAACGGAACTGTAAAAATTACATCTCCAAGAGATGAAAGCCTTACTATAAGAACTTTTTTAGGTTTTACTGTCATTTATTACTTACCATCCTCTATCTTCTAAAAATGCTGCCCCTATTACCCCTGAAAAATCGCCGAGTGCTGCTTTTTTAAATTGAATTTTAGCAGCAGGCACAGGTAATGATTTTGCTTTTGCTTTTTTTATAGTTTTTTGGTAGAAAAAGTCTACTGCTTCAATTAATCCGCCTCCAAGAACTACAAGTTCAGGATTTATAAAATTTATTATACTAGCAATTCCACCTGACAAATATTCAGAGGCTTCTGCGACACATTGTATTACAAGCTCATCTTCTTTTTCTATTGATTTTTGTATCATACTTGAAGTAATTGATTTGCCAGGCTCTAGGTATTCAAGTATACAAGAAGGTCTCCCTTTTTTTAGTGCTCCTTCAATTCTCCTCTCGATTGCAGAACGTGATGCATAAGCCTCAAGACAGCCATGTGCTCCACAAGCACATTGTCTGCCATTTAAATCCACTATCATATGACCGATTTCACCTGCAGTACCTGTAGCTCCAATAATAATTTTTCCATCTTTTACGATACAAGATCCAACCCCTGTACCAACAAAAATACATACAAAATCTTTACAATTTTTTGCTGAACCGAATTTCATTTCACCTATCGTTGCGACTTCTACATCATTCCCTAGAAATACAGGGATATTATATTTATCTTGCAGAATTTGTTTTATATTCAAGTCATAACAATCCAAGTTTGGAGCTGCAATAACGATTCCATTTTTTCTGTCGTTTTGTCCTGCTGATCCAACCCCGATAGAACTAACATTATCTAATGTTTCACTACATTCTTCCAGTAGCTCTTCAATACCATCTATCATCTTTTTTGTTATATTTTTAGGGCCTTTTTCTTTTTTTGTTTTTTTCTTTATGTACGAAACAACTTGCCCTGTATTTTTATCAACAAGTGCAATTAAAATTTTTGTGCCACCTAAATCAATTCCAATAGAATATTTTTTCATATATTACAATTATATATAAAAAATGATTTTTTTCCATATTTATTGAATATTTGCAAAAAGTATAAAAATCTGCTAGCATGTTCAAAGAAGGGGAGAGTGTTATGAAAAATTTTAAAAGACTTTTTATAATAGCTTGTTGTTCATTATTTTTTACTCAGGCTTCATATTCGCAAGATGTGTGGCTAAACGATTCTAAAAAATTGTTTGAGAATAATGCTGCAATTATATATGAAATTAATTTAAGAACATTTAATGCACAAGATACAAATAAAAATGGTATCATTGATTTTGATGAAGGAGAAGAAAGCGGTACGTTTTTGAATGCCATCTCAAAACTGGATGAATTGAGAACAAAAGGGATAAATCTTATTCATGTAATGCCTATTACTCCTGTTGGTAAGACAAAAGCTTTGGGGACTGCAGGCTCATTGTATGCTGCATCAAGTCTAAATTCTTTAAATCCTCAACTAAAGAGTGAAAAAAGTGCAATGTCTATTGATGATCAAGCTCGTAAATTTATCAATGAAGCTCATAAAAGAGGGATAAGAGTAATGATAGATTTACCTTCTTGTGGTGCATATGATTGGTATTTACAAAGACCGGAACTATTCTTAAAAGATAAGTCAGGACAACCTGTTGTTCCTGCTGATTGGACTGATGTCAGATTATTTGATGCAGGGACTGAAACCAGTATTAACAAAGATGTGTATAATGTGTACAAAGAATTTGTGGATATGGTTATAGGTCTTGGTGCAGACGGTATAAGGGCTGATGTAGCGACACTAAAACCTGCTAGTTTTTGGAAGGAATTAATTTCTTATTCAAGAAAAAAAGATCCTCAATTTTTATGGCTTGCTGAGGCTTCAGAATCATGGACTGAACCTGTTGCACAAGGTGCTGTTTTTACTCCATATAATAAACTTTTAGAAGCTGGTTTCGATGGTTACTATGGTAGTTTTTTTGAGTTGAAAAATTGGAAAACTTCTAAAGAGTTATATAATAAAATCTATGCTATTCAAGGAATGCAAGCAAAATATGGAACACCGAAATCTGTTATTGGTAGTTTTACCACTCACGATGAATTGAGTCCAATTTTAGTTAACGGGCAGCTTTTTAGTGAAATGATTATTTGGTTGAATGCAACGCTGCCTGTAAATTCATATTTTGTTGACGGTTTTGATACAGGGGACAATTATATTTATAATTGGGCAAATAAAAAAGCGTTGAAAACATTCACTGATGATGATTACTATTTTGTTCACAGAGGTAAAATTGATATCTTTAATTTCTCAAGATCTTTACAGGGGAAAAATAGAAACTTGTTGGATAATTTTATAATGGCTAACGGCTTCAAAAAACGTTTTTTACCTAATATTACACGAGGGAAATTTGTGCCATTAAAGGTTAATTCTCAAAGTGTATTTGCTTATGCAATGTCTTATGATGGTAAAAGTATTGTAGTTATTGGAAATTTAGATTTTAGGGATTATGCAAATATAGAAGTTAAAGTTCCTAAGTTAAAAGAAAGCAATATGGTAATACCTGTAAAAATTAGGAGTATTCCGGTGATTGGAAAAGGTAAAATAACAGAAAAGATATTACCTGGTGAAATTCAAGTTTTGATTGTTAATGATATGGAAATCAAATAAAAAAGATGGGATTTTAATCCCATCTTTTTTTATCTTCTTTTATTAAGCCCTCCTCCTGAGTTGCTTTGTGAATAATAGTTTCCGAATCCTACTTTTTGGATTTGAACACTTTTTTTGATTTGGTTAATTTTTTGGGTATTTGGTTTGTATAATACTTGACCTGTTGAAGCTTTTGCTTTGGTTTCTTCATTATTTTTATTAGCAAAAACGTTACCTAAAGCATTCAATCCTGAACTTGCACTAGAAGCTAATTCTTTGAAAGATGAAGAGCCAAGTTCTTTTATACCGCTTGTAGTTGCTTCATATGTAGACCTTTGCATAAGTTCTTTTGAAGCTTGTAATCCTTGTTGTTTTGTAGCTTCACTTACGCCAAGTTCAGCACCTTGTTTAGCTTGTGTCATTAATTGGTCTGTAGATACATCTGCAAATTCTTTAGAAGCTCCACCTTTCATTGCTTCTACTGCAGATGCAGATGCTCCTTGTTTAGCAGCTTCTTTTGCACCTTGTACAGCTGCGGCTCTTGCTTGTGCTCCTGCGATATTTTTACTTAAGTTTTGGAAACCTGCAGTTGCTTCTTTTGTTGCACCTACCGCAGAAGCTCCTGACATTATTGCAGTTGCTGCACTTGTTAATGCTCCAACTAAATTGCCATCAAGTGCATAACATACAGTTTTTGTGACATTTGCTGCTGCTACTCCATAGTTACCAATTGCTTCTGCTAAAGCTCCCACTGGCTCCATTACTGCTCCAATAATAGGAATCCAAGGTGGAGCAACTATTTTACTTAAAATTTGACCTGTTGTTTTTACAATCGTACCTGTTGTAGCTATTGGAGAACAAATTCCTTCAACTCTATTTGCAAATTGTAATACTTTTGAGCCTTCTTGTTGGTCTTTAATAAGTTGTTTTTGAGTTGCTTTTACTGTTTTGTTATATTGTGTATTTGTCTTTTTCATGCGAACAATAGTTTTATTTGAAACTTTTTGTAGTGTATATAACTTTTGTCCGTTCAATTCTACTGAGGCAGCTTTGTATTCAAGGCTACCTTTTAATGTTTCTATTTGTATAAGGCTGTTTTCTATGTTATTAGAAGAACCATTATTATTGGTATTTGATGTATTTGTCTGTGGCGTTCCAATACCAAATGCTGTTGTAGGATTAACATTATTATTTGTTGTTCCGTTTTGTCCTCCAGAATTAACAACTTCTTCTAATGCAGAAATTTGTTGTTGAATTATTTCTGCTTCTAGTTGTTCTTCTTCGATTTTTCTTGTGGTTTCTTCAACTTTTTTTTCGTTGTCTTTTAGTAATTTTTCATCTTTTTTAAGTTGTTTTTGTAATGCTTTTTCATCTTTTTTTAATTTTTTATCGGTTTTTTGTGTTTTTTTGTCGCATTGATCCATTTCGTTGGATTGTTTTTTTGTTTCTTTTCCAGCATTTTTTGCACCTGGAGTTTCTCCTTTTAATTCTTTAGCTGCTTCTTCACCATTAGATGCATCAAGTTCATCATCATTAGTTTTTTTTGACTTTGTATTACTATTTGGATTTGAGGTTTTAGGCTTATTAGCTGTTATTGCGGTAGGTATTTGTGGAGTTTGTGTTACAGTTTGTGTTTGGTTCGTTGTTGATGATGTTGAAGTAGGTATTAAATTGATATTTTTATTTGATGTATCTATTATTTTTTCAGTAGTAGTTTCGTTTTCGTCGTTTATAGTTGTTTCTTCTTCAACACGATCATTTTCTTGTGAAGAGTTTTCAGGTTTTGCGTTGTCAAGTTTATTTTGATTATCAGAGTTATTGTTTTCAGAAGGTTCTGTAGTATTACCTGATAATGGTTTTTTAAGGTCTAGTATAGTTGCTATTTCATTTACGGTTATTTGTGTATCGTTTGAGAATATTTGAGTATCTGTACCTACAGATACAGCTTCTTGTGCAATTCTTTTCCCTTGGGACATTGCAAGTATTGCACCTATTGTTCCAATATTTGTTGCAATATTTGTGTGTACGGTTTTGTAATTGCTTGGACTAGTGAAATCTTTAAGTTGGTTTCCTAAGTCGGTTGTTTCTGAACCGATTTGATATCCCTTTTGAGCAAGAGAATCAATGGCTTCTAATGATTTAGTTATTTCTTTGATTTCATTTGTTGTTTGGTCTGAGTATTGTTGGTTTTCTTTACTTTGGGATTCAAACAATTCACTTAATTGTTCATAGCGTTTTTGTTCTGATTTTGTGAGAGTTTCGCCCTTATCAACTTTTTGTTTTAAAGTATCCCATTCTTCTGCAATTTTTTTAAGTTTTTCAAGAGCATTTTTTTGTTGCTCAATTATTTTATTTTTTTTATCACTTGCATCATTTGCTATTGGTGTTAATTTCTCAATTTCATCGTTAATTTGATCTTGTTTTTCTTCGCTAAGTTCAATTTTTGCACTTGTTTTTGCAACAAGTTCAAAAAATGAAGCTTTTTTTGTTGCAGTATCATCTGTCTTTTGTGTTTCATTGTCATCTTCTACTGCTTGTTCTTGCTCTGCATTACTTAATTCAATTTGATAAGTTACGACATCAGCTTCTTGCATAGCATGTGCTATTTCAAGAACTTCTTTAGGTATTACAACGCCGTTTTCTTCCATTTGCAGGATTTCTTCATAGGAATATTGTGCCCATTGTGGGTCAAGGATATAACCCGATTCTTTTGCAGCACCTTCAAGTTTTGCAATATTGCGTTTAAGCATACTGCACCACCTGTTCAAGACATCATTACTTACGCCGCTAATATCATTAGGGTTTTTGTATCCTGAAGTTATGGAGTATTCATTTCTTAGTTCTGAAATAGTTTTCATTTCCATAAAACATCAAATTCCTTGTGACTTTATAAGACATACATGTCCCTGTTTTATTTATCGGAATTGATTGAAGAAAACTTTAGTAAAAAAAATTTTTTTCTGGTTATGTATTTAAAAAGCCGCATGGTATGTTGATTTCAACTTACTATACGGCTTAATAATTCTTAATGATGATAACAATTATAAATGTTTTTCAATATTCGAAACTATAGTAGATTTTGGCATAAGTCCTACTAATCTTTCTAAAGCTTTTCCGTTTTTGAACACAAGCAAACTCGGTAGACCACTGATGGCATAATTTTGAGCTGTTTTAAGATTTTCGTCAGTATTAACTTTTACAAATTTTACTTTCCCTTCAAATTCAGACGCAACTTCATCCAAAATTGGACCAAGTTTTCTGCAAGGACCACACCAAGGTGCCCAAAAATCTACAACAACGGGTTGTTCAGAATTTAATACTTCTGTTTCAAAATTTGCATCGTTGATATCAATTGCGTTAGACATAACATCTCCTTAATTTTATTTGACGCTTTTATTTTAGCACAGAAAAATTTTTTGTGCTATTATCTTATTAGTACTCTATAGGATAAGATAATGGCTAGGAAAAAAGTAATAGAAATTGTTTTGGATACAGAAACCACTGGATTGGATTTTACTAAAGAAAAGATGGTAGAATTTGCTGCCGTGAGGCTTGAAAACGGTAAAATAAAAGATGAATTTCAAACACTCATAAATCCTGAACAGCATATAAGAAAAGCAAGTATGGCAATTCATGGTATTACTCCTGAAATGGTTGCAGATGCACCGACGGAAGCAGAAGCTATGCCTAAAATTCTTGAGTTTATTGGAGATTATCCTATTGTTGCTCACAATTGTATTTTTGATTATTCATTTTTGAATGAAGCAGCATTAAGAACTTGTGGTCGAGAATTGAATAACCCGAGAATTGATTCTCAACAAATGTTTAAGGAAATATATCCAGACTTACCTTCTCATGGTCTTGATGCTTTGACCCAGCGTTTTAATGTAGAATTGACAAATCATCACAGAGCAATGGCTGATACTATGGGATTGGCATTAAGTTATCCTAAATTAAAGAAATTGTACCTTCAAAAGTATGATTGGGAAGTAAAACAGCTTGATAATGTTGAGTATTTATTTGAAAGATTTTTAAGAATTCAAAATACAGTTGCGACTTTGCAATCAGAATTACAGGATTTGAAATCGGTGTTTAAGTTATATTTTGAGCAAGGTGGTGAACCAATAGTTTCTCAAACAGGTGAGACCCTTGTGTATAATTCAAAGCAATCTTTTGGATATGATTTACATCAGATTAAAGACGTATTAGAAGAGGTAGGAGCTTTAGAAAAAGCTGTAAAATTAAATACCGGATTTGTAGACAGACTTGTTGGCGGCAGCAGACTAGATGAGGAAAAGCGTGAACTTATCAAAGATGCACGTCAAGAAATTACAGAGACACGAAATATTCAAGTAATAAAGGCAGGAAAGTAGAAAAATTATGTTAGAAAAATTAGCTCAGTTTTTTAAAGAACCGCCTGTAAAAGAGACAATTCAAGATCCTCAACAGGTTAAGAGCATGTATTCTCATTGGAGATTGAGAATTTTTTATGCTTGTTTTATAGGTTACACAGTATTTTATTTATGTAAGAAGAATATTGCGGTAGCTTTACCGGGGTTAAGTGCAGAATACGGATATTCCAATACAGAACTGGGACTTTTAGGTAGTTCTTTGTATTT
>CASECH010000012.1 GCA_949286405.1 uncultured bacterium | reverse complement strand
TTCTTGGTCAAGAATTAAACATCCTTCAGATGTAATTTCTTTAGGTGAAACTATTGAAGTTAAAATTATCAAAATTGATAATGAATTGAAAAGAATTTCATTGTCTTTAAAGAGAATGGGTGAAGATCCATGGCAACAAATCGAAGGTCAATTCGAAGAAGGTCAAGTAATTACAGGAACTGTTAATAAAGTAACCGGTTTTGGTGCTTTCATTAATATCTTCCCTGGAGTAGAAGCTTTATTACCTGTATCTGAAATGGCTGAAGAAAATGTTAACCCATTCAATAAGTTCAAAGTAGGTGACAGTGTTGAAGTTCTTATCAAAAAATTCACTCCTCAAGAACACAGAATTGCTTTAAGCATTAAAGATATTAACAAAGATGCTGAATAATTAATCTGTAAATAATAGAAAAAGCGATCTTGGTTTCAAGGTCGCTTTTTTTAATAAATTAAATCGTTAACTGTTACATTAAGAGCTTCTGCAATTTTGATAATAGTTTCCAACTTTGGAAATGCTTTCTTATTTTCAATAAAACTGATTTGTTGCTGATTTATACCTGTTAGCTCTGAAAGTTTGTCCTGCGATATTCTCAGTTTTGTTCTTTCTATGCGAATATTATTACTTATGTTTTCCAAGAGTTTATTTTTATCCATTCGTAAATTATATATTATTTACAAATTATTTTTTATGTGTTATATCCAATAATATATTTGTTTAAATATGTAAAAGGATAAATATGAATGAAAAACAGAGAACAAAAATTTTTATAAAGTTAAATGATTTAGATGCGATGTTTGAGGAATTTGATTTGTTGTTTGATATTTTAAAAGTTTATGTAGATGAAAAAGCTAATTTTTCAGCTTCTGTTATGTCAAGTAGAATTTTACTTGATTTAGTTAATAATAGATATAGAGGTATTAAGAAATTATTTTTCTGTACAAAAAATTATATCTTCTCAATACTAAAAAGTGATGAGAAGATATAATGTATGTTTTATAAATTTTATTCTCCAAAGTAGTTTTTTAGGCCTACTGAGAGTTTTTTATTCTTGCAGAGTTTTTTTAGTTTAGCTATTGCTCTGTTTTCAATCTGTCTTATTCTTTCTCTTGAGACACCGTATTGAGAACCTATTTCATCAAGAGTCTTTTTAGCACCGTTGTTATCAAGTCCGTATCGAAGGATTAGGACATCTCTTTCTTTTGGACTCAATTGGTTAAGCATTCTTCTGATATCTTCAAACAGATTTTCTTGAGACACTCTGCTATCTGGTGTAATAGTTGATTCATCAACGATGAAATCTGCAATTTTGGATGAATCTTCAGAAGAATTTGCAGGTGTTTCCATGCTAATTGTAGACTGGGCTGACTTGATGATTTGAGTAAGTTTATTTACGGATACTCCAAGTCTGTATGCAATTTCTTGTTTGGTTGGAGAATGTCCGAGTTCTGTTGTCAAATCAATAGTAGCACGTCTAATTTTTCCTAATGATTCAATCATATGGATAGGAAGTCTTATAATTCTTGCTTTGTCTGCTATTGCACGTGTTATAGACTGCTGTATCCACCATGTTGCATATGTTGAAAATTTATAACCTTTTGTATAGTCAAATCTTCCTGCAGCTTTCATAAGTCCCATGTTGCCTTCTTGGATCAGATCTAGGAATGAAAGCCCTCTACCGATGTATTTTTTTGCTATACTTACAACAAGTCTTAGGTTTGCATTGACAAGAAGATTTTTTGAAAATTCATCATGGTCTTCATAGATTTTTTTTGCTAATTCAAGTTCCTGTTCCCCTGAAAGTAGTGGAATTTTACCTATTTGTTGCAGGTAAATTCTTACGCTATCATCAGAATTCACTGTTGATAAATTTTCTTGAACTTTTGGATCTTCTACTGATTCAAGTACGTCATCATCGTCTTCCTCAGGCAATTCTATTGAATGAAAATCTACATTTTCATCTGATATTTCTTCTGTCAAAAGACCGTATTTTTCTAATTCTTTTTTCATTTTATAAACTCTCTTTTTTATTTTTATAGTATAAATAATAATCTTTTTTGCAATCAGATATTTGGACTATATTTTATTTTTTATTTGTAAGTTTTTGTCTTACTGTTTCAAAAATAATTGCACTTAGTGCATTAGAAACATTCAGTGAGTTGAAGTCTTTTAGCATAGGTATTTTCACGATAAAATCTGATAGTTTAAGTAGTGATTTAGAAACCCCTGCATGCTCAGCACCCATAATGATTGCAAAATTCATATCATCATATCGTACATCATAATAATTATCTTTTGCACTTGCATCTGTTGCAACTACCCACCAGTTGCTATTTTTTAATTTTTGGACAGCGTTAACCAGGCTATTTACTTTTATTATAGGAATGTGATTTATAGCTCCGGCACTTGTTTTTTCTACAGTTGCATTGACTTGTACATTTCTTCTTGATGGAATTATTATTCCATCTACACCTGCACATACACAAGTTCTGATTATAGCACCTAAATTATGAGAGTCTTCCACACCATCGAGAATTACAAGAGATGAATAACCTTCTTTTCTTGTCTCAAGAAAGTCATCCAAATCCATATAGTGAATTGGAGAAATCTGTGCAATAATACCTTGATGATTGAATTCATCATATGGAAGAAATTTTTCTTTAGCTACAAATTGGAAAATAATCCCTTTCTCTTTGGCTAATTCTTTAATTTTATTTATTTTTGTATCTGAGTGGATGTTTTTGGAAATTAAAATCTTATTAATTTCTCTTTTTCCGCTGAGCAAAGCTTCTGTAATAGCGTTTTTTCCGTAAATTATATTTTCCATGTTTGTTCCCTTATTTAGAAACTTCTAGCATTCTGTCTATACATTTTAGAGCTTTTTGAGAAATTTCTTGATCTACTTTAATTTCTGGGGTCTCATTTATTAGAGAATTATATATATCTTCAAGTTTAATAAGTTTCATACTTGGACAGATTGCAGGTTTGTCACAAATATTGTAGAATTTTTTGTCAGGATAATCTCTTTGTAATC
>CASECH010000011.1 GCA_949286405.1 uncultured bacterium | reverse complement strand
TCGTTATTAGAAAAAATCTATGATATACAAAGACTTGCTACAAGATTATCAAATTCTTCAGCAAATCCAAAAGATTTTTTAAGTCTAAAGACATCTCTTTCTCTACTACCTGAGTTATTAGATGCAACAGAAGCACTAGAATTTAACCCACTTGAATCAATAAAAAAATACAGAGAAGAAATTGATGAATATACAAAACTTATAGAAAGAACTATTACTGATGATGCCCCAATGACTATTAAAGATGGTGGGGTTATCAAGGAAGGCGTATCAGGAGAACTTGATTACTTTAGAGAACTTCTTACAGGCGGAGAACACTGGATTAGACAGTTTGAAGAAGACGAAAAAGAAAGAACCGGCATAAAAACTCTAAAAGTAGGTTATAATAGAGTTTTTGGGTATTTCATAGAAGTATCTAATTCATATACAAACCAAGTTCCTAATACTTATATAAGAAAACAAACTCTTACAAACGGAGAAAGATATATTACAGAAGAACTAAAAAAGCATGAAGATGATGTTCTATCTGCAAGATTTAAGTCATCTGAACTTGAATATAAGCTATTCTGTGATTTTAGAGACTATTCTAAAGAATTTGTCTCAAAAATAAGAGAAATTGCAGATTGTATTGCAAACTGTGATGTATACACAGGGCTTGCTCAAACTGCAGTAGAAAATAATTATTGCAAACCTATTATTGATGAGAGTGATGATTTTATAATTAAAAATGGACGTCACCCTGTACTAGAACAAATACTACCACTTGGTGAATACGTTTCAAATGATATTGAACTAAAATCAAATTCTATTGATATTACTCAATTTATGATTCTAACAGGTCCGAATATGGCTGGAAAATCGACATATATGAGACAGAATGCTCTTATTGCATTACTCGCTCAAATAGGTTCATGGGTTCCTGCAGATTTTGCCAAAATCGGAATAATTGACAAGATTTTTACAAGAGTAGGAGCTAGTGATGATCTTACTCTAGGTCAATCTACATTTATGGTAGAAATGATTGAAACTGCATATATTTTAAATTCCGCGACTGATAAAAGTCTTATTTTACTTGACGAGATTGGTCGGGGAACAAGTACATATGATGGTGTTGCAATCGCTTGGTCTGTAGCTGAATACATCGCAACAAAAATAAAAGCAAGATGCATATTTGCAACTCATTACCATGAACTAAATGTAATGACAAATACATACCCACAAATTAAAAACTTCAGAATTACAATTAGCGAACAAAATGGTGAAATTGAATTTTTAAGAAAAATAGTTCAAGGCGGAGCAAGCAAGAGCTATGGTATTCAAGTTGCAAAAATGGCAGGTCTGCCAAATACAGTAATCAAACGTTCTGAAGATTTGATGGTAAAAATGCAAAGAGATTTTTCTAATAACCTTGCAACAAGAAAAAAATCCTCAAACGTTCCAAATGTCGATGTTCCACAATTGAACTTATTTAACTAAGCTCTATATTGTAAAGAAATCAATAATATCATCATATGTAAAAGAATTCTCAGAAGAATTTAGAAAATCCAACACTTCCTGAGATTCGATTGAATATGTCTCATAATCATAAGTATAATCTTTTGCTAAATTTGTCATAAAAAATCCTCATTTATTTTATCTTTAATGAGGATTTTTTAAAAGTCAAATTAATTTTGAATAATGTTCGTTATAAAAATCTCCAAATCGATTTTCAAGAATTGCACTTCGTGCAGCTTTGGCAAAATCAATCAAAAACTTAGAGTTATGAATAGACAACAAAGTCGCTGCAGTACTTTCACCACATCTCCATAAATGTCTAATATATGCCCTAGAATGATTTTTACAAGTATAACAATTGCATCCTTCAACAAGCGGCCCTGCATCATCGTAAAATGCCTTATTCTTAATATTTTTCTTTCCTTCCCAAGTAAAGAAAGATCCATGACGAGCATTACGAGTTGGCAAAACACAGTCAAACATATCAATTCCACCCTTTATACCGCCAAGTAAATCCTCAGGAGTACCAACCCCCATCAAATATCTAGGCTTGTACTTAGGCAATAAAGGAGCAGTAAAATCAACAAAATGATTCATTATATCCTTAGTCTCACCAACACTCAAACCTCCAATAGCATACCCTACAGCATCATAAGATGAAATAACTGCAGCACTTTCTTTTCTTAAATCATCATAAAAAGCCCCTTGAACTATTGGAAATAGAGCCTGACGCGGATTAGTTTTTGCTTTAAAGCAGCGTTCAAGCCACCTGTGAGTTCTTTCCATTGCTTTTTTAGCTGTATCATAATCGCAAGGATATGGAGCACATTGATCAAATGCCATGATAATGTCTGCTCCAATATCTTGCTGAATTTCCATTGAAACTTCCGGATTTATAAAATGCTTCTTACCATCCTTTGGATCTCTAAATTCAACCCCATCTTCAGTAATTTTATTCAAATGAGATAAAGAGAATACCTGAAATCCTCCGGAATCAGTTAATACAGGTTTATGCCAATTCATCCAGCCATGAATACCACCAAATTGTTTAATCAATTTAGTTCCAGCCCTCAAATACAAATGGTAAGAATTTGCTAAGATAATCTGTGCACCAGTATCTTCTATCTGATCACAAGTAAGTGTCTTTACCGCAGAATTCGTACCAACAGGCATAAAAATAGGTGTTTCAATAACTCCATGCGGAGTAGTTAAAAGTCCAGCCCTTGCACCTGTCTGCTTACATTCATGAACTAACTTATAATCAAAATACTCACATGCATTATCACGCATAATTAGTCTTCATATCCTTCTGTTAACAATTCCAACATATTTTTATAATCAGTACATAATTCTTCAGGTTTAAAGTAGATATTAATTTCTCTTTCAGCACTTTCAACACTATCTGAACCATGAACTGTATTATATTCTTTTAATTGTGCATAATCAGCTCTGATTGATCCCACATCAGCTTCACAAGGATCAGTTACACCCAATACGTGACGTATTCCCTGAACTGCTTTATAACCTTGGAACACCATAGCTATGATAGGACCACTTGTTATGTATTTTACCAAACTTGGATAAAACGGTTTGTTAATATGTTCTTCATAATGTTTAGCTGCAATATCTTCTGTAACTTGCAACATTTTCAAACCAATTAATTTGTAACCTTTTTTCTCGAAACGAGCTATAATTTCCCCAACTAAACCTCTTTTTACTCCATCTGGTTTAATAGCTACAAATGTTCTCTCTTCAGTGTGCATGTCATTTACCTCCATTCAAGGCTAATCATAGCACAAACAGAGAATTTTAGCTAGATTTTATGACTTTGCAAACTCTATTTTACGAATATTTTTTCTTAAAAGGACAATCATTATAGTACATAGTATAATTGCAGATATAATTAGACCATACCAAAAACCCCTCAACATAAAGTTTCTATGCAATGCAAGATGATAACCCAAAGGCAAATAAATCAACCAATATCCAACAAAATTTGCAAG
>CASECH010000010.1 GCA_949286405.1 uncultured bacterium | reverse complement strand
TTGCAAAAGCAAGAGATTTAAAAAGAGAAAAACACAACGTAATTGCACTAATCGGAGATGGCTCACTTACTGGAGGTGAAGCTTTAGAAGGTTTAAATAACGCAGCTGTACTAAACAGTAATATCATAATCATAGTAAATGACAATGATATGTCTATTGCAGAAAATCATGGTGGAATTTATGCAAACCTCAAACTACTAAGAGATACAAAGGGACAAGCAGAAACAAACTTCTTCAAAACTCTTGGTTTCGATTACAAATACATCGATGAAGGTCATAATATCGAAAAATTGATAGAATTATTTGAACAAGTAAAAGATATTGACCATCCAGTTATAATTCATATGCATACAATCAAGGGTAAAGGGCTAAAAATCGCAGAACAAGAAAAAGAAGCATTTCACTGGATTCTGCCAGGAACTCTTGATGCAAAAGATAATTCCACAACCTGCGAAACAGAAGACTACAATACAGTCACAACGAAATATCTTTATGAAAAAGCCCAAAAAGATAATAACATAATTGTAGTTAACCCTGCAACTCCAGGGGTACATGGATTCAGTCCTGAATATAGAAAAAAACTTGGCAAACAATACCTTGATGTCGGCATTGCAGAAGAACATGCTGTAGCTACAGTTTCAGCAATGGCTAAAGCTGGAGCAAAACCAATACTTGCAATAATGAGCTCTTTTATCCAAAGAACTTATGACCAACTTTCACAAGATTTATGCCTAAACGATTCTCCTGCTACAATTCTTGTCTACTGGGGTGCTATTTCAAACGGAGATGCAACTCATTTAGGATCTTACGATATACCTATGATTAGCAACATCCCAAATCTTGTATATCTTGCTCCGACATCAAAAGAAGAATACCTGCACATGCTTGACTGGTCAATAGAACAAACCTCTCACCCTGTTGCAATAAGAGTACCTTCTGAGCCAATGGTTACTACAGGAATTAAAGATGAAAGTGATTATGAAATTCTGAATAAATATAAAGTAGAAACTCAAGGTGATACTGTTGCAATAATAGGTTTGGGGAACTTCTTCTGGCTTGGCAAAAATGTATGTGAACAACTTAAAAACCAACTTGGAATTAATGCAACATTAATTAATCCTAAATTCGTTACAGGAATTGATCAAGAATTACTTGAAGATTTAAAGAAAAATCACAAGCTTGTAATAACTCTTGAAGATGGCCAATTAGATGGCGGATTTGGAGAAAAAATTACACGTTTTTATGGTACTTCAAATATCAAAGTCAAAAACTATGGTGCCGATAAGGAATTTACAGATAGAGTTCCGCTTGAAGAACTATACAATCGCTACCATCTAACTCCAGAATTAATAGTTAATGATATAAAGACTATCCTTGGGTAAATAACAACATAAAATGTCCCATCTAAAATAATAGGTGGGACATTTTTATTATATTATATTAGCCAATTTCTTCAAATACGAATTTTTCATTTTTTTTATCGTATGAAATTGAATATTTTTTATTCGGCTCTACATCAACTTCTATTTTTTGAGGATCATATGTTGTTCTCACCCATTTATGTAGAATCCCTGGTCTTTGAGTTTCATATTGTAACTCCAAAATATTTTTACCAGGGGTCAAATAATGTCCTCTTTTTGCATATCCTGTCATTATCTGTTCTCTAGGTTCACCATTAACAGAAAGACAAGTTAACGTGTTTGTAAATCCTAAAGGGTGAAATTGGCAATCCTTAATTTCCATAATAGATGCATCAGGATTTTGTTCTTCAAACTTCTTTTTTGAAGCATTATGCATAACCATAGCAACAACTTGCACAACTATACCTAAAGCAATTACACCACCGACTAATAAAACATACTGTGTCATCTTTCACATCTCCTTACTTCTTAATTGTATCAACCTTTATAGGAATATCATTTTGCCTTTTTGCTCCCAGTTCAATCAATAATTCCTCATAGTCATCTCCGGTAAAATTTGAGCAATCAATAGAATTCTCAATGTCAGACTCTTTATCCACATAGTAAATATCCTGATCTTCAGCGTTTTTTGTATTAGAATACTTTGAATACTCTGACCAATAATACCTATCAAAATCAAGTGATTTTATAATTTTACCGAATCTCTTAATCAACAATCTTCGCTCATCACTTAAAATAATTGAAAAATTATCACTTACCATAACTTTATATAAAATACACAAAATAACTAAAAAAGCTATAATACTTGAAATAAAAATATTACCTAAAAATTTATATAAAAGTCCCAATACAAACCAACCTGCACAAAATGCACAGACTACACTAAACAATTTTGTATACCATTTCCCCTTATACTCTTTCATAAACACTCCATTATTTTCTTATATTTTGTTATACTACCAGCAAAATTAAAATATTACAATATATTATGATACAACCCTTATATATAATTTACTTAATGAAATAACAATATTTTTATTGACATATAAATAATAATATTCTACGATGTATGTAGAAAAATCTACCAGCTACTTTATAAATCGGAGAGGGAGTATGAAATATAAAATGACTAGAAAAAAATGGGGAATACTTATTTTAGCTGTAATAATCGTACCAATTATATACAATAAAACATCAGGATTTATCTCTGCAATTGCACAAAGACAAGCAATGAACATTCCTAAAGAAGTAGAAGTAGATACACCACATATTGAATCAGTAAATATTTCAGCAGAATCTACCGGACGTGTAGAAGCTCAATATTCAGTAGACCTTGTAGCAAGAGTTCCAGGATTTCTATTAAAAAAATATTTTAAAGAAGGGGATTTTGTAAAAAAGGGCCAAGTTTTATTTCAAATCGATCCCAGAGAATATCAAATTGAAGTGAACAATTCTCAGGCAAATGTAAATCAATACAGTGCACTATTAAAAAATGCTCAACAAGAACTAAATAGAGCTAATGCACTTGTAAAAGAAGATTTAATAAGTCGTTCAGATGTAGACCAAAGCCTTGCATCAAGAAATCAAAATAAAGCTCTATATGATGCAGCAAGACAACAACTTGAATTAGCAAGGGTCAATTTAAGTTACACAAAAATAAAATCTCCAATAGATGGCAGAATTGGTAAAGTAAATATAACTGAAGGGAACTACGTTACCCCGACATCAGGTTCTTTGGTTAATATATCAAGCGTAGACCCTGTATTCGTAACATTTAGCCTTAAAGGTGACGATTTTATCAAATTAATAAAAGCAAGTAATCGTTTTAAAGATGCAGAAGTTAAAGTTCAGTTTGATGGTGGCTCTTGGTATGATAAAATCGGTACAATAAATTTTGTGGATAATAAAATTGATAAAGATTCAGGCTCTGTAACAATGAGAGCAACTTTTGACAATTCAAAAAATTGGCTTGTACCTGGAGCCTATATGAAAGTTAAAATAACAGCTCCTAAACTTGTTAAATTTATGACAGTCCCACAATCCTGCACAAAAGGAGATGCCATGAGCGGATACTATGTCTGGGCAGTAGAAGACAATAAAGCCGTAAAGAAGAATATCAAAGTATCTGATGTTATAGATAACAACTGGGTAGTGGATAGCGGGCTTAATCTCGATGATACAATAGTAGTTTCCGGAATACAAAATATTGCACAAGAAGGTCAAAAATTAAAACCTGTGAAAAAAACAGAGGAAAAAGTTCAATAGTTTTAGTAGGAAATATATATGAAAAAAATATTTGATAAAGAAAAATTATTCTTTTTTATAAGAAAACCAAGATTTGCATTGGTAATATCAGTTTGTATTGTAATTTTAGGTCTAATATCACTACTTAGTCTAAAACAAGAAAGCTACCCTGATGTTACACCACCTCAAGTAAGAGTATCAGCATCATACCAAGGTGCAAGTGCAGAAGTTATAGAATCCTCTGTCGCAACGGTTTTGGAAAACAAACTTAATGGTGTTGAAAATATGACTTATATGTCTTCAACATCTACTGATGGGAGTTACAGTCTTACCCTATACTTTAAAGTAGGAACAGATAAAAATATTAATTTAATGAATGTTCAAAACTTAATTCAAAGAGTCCAATCTCAATTACCGGAAGAAGTACAAAGAACAGGTGTCACAGCAATTAGTCGTTCCTCTGGTTCAGGGGCAATTATTTTAACTTTATATCCTGAATATGGAGACTGGTCGCAATTAGATTTAACAAACTATGGTTCGATATATATAAAAGATGAACTTAAACGTGTAGAAGGTGTTGCAGATGTTAGCGTATTCGGCGGCGGAAATTACTCAATGCGAATTTGGTTGGATCCTCAAAAAATGGCAGGACTTAATGTTTCTGTAAGTGAAATACAAAATGCAATCACAAGTCAAAATACTCAAGTTGCAACAGGAGCACTGGGACAATTACCTACAGATGATCCTCAAGCTTTACAAATAACTCTGAAAACTCCAGGCAGGCTGGATGATGTCAAAGAGTTTGAAAACATCATAATCCGTTCAAACAGCGACGGTTCTAACGTAAAAATTAAAGATGTTGCCCGAGTTGAGCTGGGTGCAGAATCATACTCTAATCTAGGGTTGGTAAACGGTAAACCTTCAGCAGTTGTTGTAATTTCACAATTACCTGATGCTAATATTATAAATTTATCAAAAGCGGTAAAAGCAAAAGTAAATGAAATGAATTCACGTTTTACAAACGGCATTAAAATTTTATATGTAAAAGATGATGCCGATTTTATTCATGAATCAATGAAAGAAGTTGAATTTACAATTTTATTGACTGCATTAATAGTTGTTGTAATAATTTTCCTATTTCTTGGTGATGGTATGGCAACATTAGTACCTTGTGCAACAATCCCTGTATCTCTTGTAGGGACATTCTTTGCACTAAATGCATTTGGAATGACTATAAATTTACTATCCCTATTTGCACTTGTTCTTGCAGTAGGCGTAGTAGTAGATGATGCAATTGTTGTTATAGAAAACGTAAAAAGACATATTGAGGAAGGTAAATCCGCAATTATTGCTACTCAACTTACAATGGAAGAGGTAGGATTCGCACTTGTTGCAATGGCATTAGTTCTAATGGCAGTATTCGTACCTATTGTCTTTATGGGAGGAATGACAGGAGTTATGTATAAGCAGTTTGCTGTCTGTATTGCAGTTTCAATTGCAATCTCTGCACTTTGTGCCCTTACATTATCTCCTGCAATGTGCTCTCACTTTTTAGGACAAGAAAAGACAAAACACGATTATGATAAATTCCCTTGGCTAAAACATTTTGATAGAATTATAGAAAGAATAAATAATAAAACAGCTGTTATAGTAACAAAATTTAATGAAATGTTTTCAAAAGTCGAAGATTTTTATATGGAATATGTAAAAAAATTCGTTTTTGATAAAAAACTTGTTGCAATTTTTTATGTAGGAATAGTCCTACTTACTTTAATTTCATTTAAAACAATTTCAACAGGTTTTATCCCTGATGAAGATCAAGGAGTACTTATTACAAGTATAACACTTCCTGACGGGGCTTCTTTGTCAAGAACAGAAACTGTTGCTAAGAAATTTGTAAACGAAATAAAAAATATTCCAGGTATTAATTCTGAAAAATTAACAGTATTTGGTGGAGATGGTTCAAATCAAGCTAACGTAATTATCCAACTTCAAGATTATAGTGAAAGAAAAGTAACACCTATAAAATGGATAACTAAAAAAATCAAAAAAGAAGAAACTGATTTAACTCATGTTACTATATTAAACAAAGTAAGAGCAGTTGCTGCAAATACAAAAGAAGCGTCAATACAAGCTTTTTCACCACCTGCAATTAACGGTATGAGTATGATGGGAGGATTTGAATTCCAAATGCTTTCTCAAGGGGAATATACCCCTCAACAGATGGAAAGCTGGGCAAGTAAGCTTGTATCAGCAGCTAACCAAAATCCGACATTATCAAATGTATATACATCATTCCAAGCCAATGTTCCACAATATATTGTAGAAATTGACTATGAAAAAGCCCTTGCACAAAACGTAAGTTTACAAGAATTATATACAACTTTATCATCTATGCTTGGAACTTACTATGTAAATGACTTTAACAAGTATGACAGAGTTTTCAAAGTTCAAATGCAAGCTGAAAGCAATTTCAGAAATAAAGCTACCGATTTGTCTGGTATCTATGTAAAAAATAATAATGGTGTTATGGTACCAATATTATCAATCGTTAAATTAAAACAAACCGTAGGTACCGCGTCTATTACAAGATACAATCAGTACAAATCAGTGCAAATTCAAGGTCAACAAGCAGCAGGAAAAAGTTCCGGAGATGCAATGAACGCAATGGAAGAAGTTGCAAAACAAGTTCTCCCTCAAGATATGACATTTGATTGGTCAGGTACATCAGCTCAAGAAAGAGAAGCTTCAGGACAGACTGCAATGATTGTCGGTATGGCTCTGGTATTCGTATATTTATTCTTAGTTGCACTGTATGAAAGCTACACAATCCCGATTGCAGTATTGCTTATATCACCAATAGCAGCATTAGGTGCTTTAATATTCCAAATGATGATTAATCAATCATTTGACATATATTCACAAGTAGGAATGATTACATTAATCGGTCTTGCAGCTAAACAATCAATATTAATCGTTGAATTTGCGAAAGAGGAACATGAAAAACACGGTCTCAGTGTAAAAGATGCCGCTATCAAGGCTGCAAAACTAAGATTTAGAGCAATTATGATGACTGAATTAGCATTTATTATCGGTGTACTCCCAATGATATTTGCAACAGGAGCTGGAGCCAACTCAAGAATATCAGTAGGTTCAACAGTTTTTGGAGGTATGATTGCTGCTTGTACTTTAGGTGCAGTATTAACACCTTCATTCTATGTAATCGTACAAGAATTTGTAGACCTGTTCCCTAAAAAAGAAATAAGTGAAAAGGATTTGGAGATATAAAATGAAAAAGATTTTAAAAGTAGTTTTAATATGTTCTATACTCTCATTATCAACAACTCCTACTTTTGCAAAAGGATGGTTCAAAAAAGATAAAAATCAAGATGAGAAAAAAGAAAAAATCGAAATTATAAAACCTGAGAAAGAAAAAACCAATCTTAAACACGAAATAAAAAAGATAAAATATAACGTTCAATCCCAAAAAGAATCCTCTAAAGAAGCTGAAGGGATGTACGAAACAAAATTCCCTGCGATAAACAGCAAAATTGAATACTCGCAAATGAACGGAGAAGTCACATTAGTCGATTGTATTAAACTTGCAATAACACATCATCCTGCAATTATGTCTGCAATTAGTAATGCAGAAATATACAAAACAATGGTAGGTCAAGCTTGGTCAAATTATTTCCCAACATTAAGTGCAGGTGTAAGCTATTCAAGAAATGACATGCTTATGACAATGTCAGGTTCATATGCAAGAATGATGTCCCAAAAGTATAATATGTATTATATGCCTACTCTGTCAGCAAATATGTTACTTTTTGATTTTGGAAAAACAAAATCAATGGCTGATTCTGCAAAAAAGACATATGAAGCATCCAGATTTGACGCTGAAACAAGTATAGAATTGGTAATATATAACGTAAAGGTAGCATATTACAACTTAGTTTTTGCCGAAATTCAAAAAGCTGTATATGAAGATACCGTAAAAGATTTTGAATTACAATTAAAACAAGCAAAAGCACAATATGATATCGGCAGAAAGGCAAAAATTGATGTAACGACTGCTGAATACAACTTAGGAAATGCAAAAGTTAATCTGATAAAAGCAAAAAATACTCTTGAATTAGCTGCTGCTGAATTAGCTAATGCAGTAGGTATTCCTGAACTGGAGAATGTAGTATTAAAAGACAAATTAAACTCAAAAGCATACGATGTTAATTTTCAAGATTTACTGAAAACAGCAGAAGGCTCAAGACCGGCACTACTTGCTGCAAAAAAATTAATGGATGCAGCAGAATTAGATATCAGAAGTGCTAAAAGAGCATTTTCTCCTGATTTAAGTGCTTTTGGCTCGTACAATCAAGGTGGAAGACAAATTGATAGTGACTATGGCTACCAATTTGGAGTGCAATTAAACTACACTGCATTGAATGTAATGTTATTGAAAAAACAAGTAGAACAAGCGAAAGCTGCATATAAAAAAGCTGTTGCAGACTATGAACAACAAAGACAAAATGTTTATTTAGAGGTAAAAAGTGCATACATTAGTCTTTTAAATTCTCATGATAGTATCGATGTATCAAAACTTGCACTTCAACAAGCTAAAGAACGTCAATACCAAGCATTTAGAAGATATCAAGTGGGACTTGGAGATGCGATTGAATTTAAAGATGCGGAAAACAGCTACTTAAATGCTCAGTTAGATTATTATTCAAATCTTCTCAACTACAACATCAACGCGGCAGAACTTGAAAGGGTGGTTGGAGCACCGATAAAAGAATCTGATGTTGATTTATAGCTTTCTTAAAACACAAAACTAAAAAAGTCATAGTTTCATGTCTATGTTGATTTGTACGGTTAGATTGATATTTTTAGGAAGTTTATTTTGTGTGAGCTTTTTTAGGTCGGAAATTTAAGTATTCTTAATAATCAAACTGCGGAACTGGAGATTATAAATACTTAAAATTGCAAAGAATACTTTTAAATTAGCCCAATTTTTGCTGGAATTAGAGAATTTTTATAGTATGATAACAAAACAATCTCAAAATACAGAGAATAAATAGAAACTAAAAATGAATTGATTATATTAAACACCTATAAATAATTGTCTCAAAATAATTTATGATTGCAACAAAACATAAAAAAGACCTGTTGAAACAGGTCTTTTAAAATCTGGGGCGGAAGGATTCGAACCTCCGAATGCCTGGACCAAAACCAGGTGCCTTACCACTTGGCGACGCCCCAATATCGGCTACAAGTTCTATTTTAACCGCTAAAATTTTATTGTCAACATTTTATTTATAAAAAAGGACTTTTCTCGTTTGCAAAAATCACTTCAAAATCTTTTTCTACAAGCTTTTTTAAACGATTTAATATTAAAATTTCACTCTCAAAATGACCAATATCAAATACTACAATTTCACTATCCAGTGCCGTATGAAATTTTAAATCCCCTGTAACATAAGCATCAGCTCCATTATTGGATGCATCTGGAATAAATTCGGATCCGCTGCCTGAACAAAAGGCTATCTTTTTGATACTATTTACATTTTTATTATTTACATATCGCAAATTAGGTGAAACAAACCTCAGAAGTTTGATAAAATCCTCTACTGCAACAGACTTTGGCAGAGCAACATATCTTACAAATTCTTCCGCTTCGTTTTTAGGTTCAATTGGAATCTGAAGCTGGTATTGAGAAAGCCCCAATTTTTCTATTAAAGTATCCGTAGTTCCACTAATAGCTTTATCTAAATTTGTGTGTGCACATAATATATTAATATCACGATATTTTATAGGAACAAAAAATAGCGGATGATGAGATAGTATCAAATCACAATTTTCTTTTTTAGCTTGTTCATATACATCATCAGTTACAGTAAGACAGAGCATAATCTTGCTTACTATATTAGATTGATTATCCACAATCCATCCTGAGCAATCCCATTTTTCTGCGGTGGAATAAGGTGCAAAATTATCTACTAGTTTGTAAACATCCTGTCTTAGCATAAACTTCCTCCACAATTTTAGAAGCTATTTTTGATTTTTCCTGACGATCTATCTTTACAATATCAAAGTTTTTATTTATCAAATAAACTTCATTATAATCACTTGAAAAACCTATATCTTTTCTTGAAATATCATTTGCGACAAGAAAATCGCACCCCTTGCATTTAATCTTATCCTTTGCATATTCTAAAAGATTTTCACTTTCTGCACAAAAACCTACTATCACCTGATGAGTTTTTCTTGAAGAAATATCTTTTAAAATATCAGGATTTTTTACCAAAGTAAGAGTAATTTCATCATCATTAGTTTTTTTAATTTTTTGTTCCGCTGCATTTTTGACTCTAAAATCAGCAACTGCAGCAGCCATAAAGATATAATCAGCAGACTCAAATTCCTCATTAACTGCATTTAACATATCTAATGCTGATTTTACTTTTACAACCTTATACGTTGTATCAACAGCTTTTGTCGTAATCAAAACAACCTCAGCTCCCTGACTATTACAATAATCAGCTAAAGCTAGCCCCATCTTACCTGAAGAATAGTTTGAAATATACCTGACAGGATCAATATCCTCAACAGTTCCTCCAG
>CASECH010000009.1 GCA_949286405.1 uncultured bacterium | reverse complement strand
TTTATGATAGGACAAGTGTTTAAGTAGGTATCATCATTTATTTTTTCAATAAAACTACCTCCAATTACAAAAGAATTATACTTTTTTGCTATTTCAGAAAGCAATTTGATTGTTTCACTTTTATCTATGTATTCAGCACTTTGTCGAAAATATTTCGGAGCCCAGCCTACTGTCCAAACTTCAGGCAGAACAATAATATCAACTTTATTATTTAAATCTCTTTGCATAAGAGTTTTTACTTTTTCAAAGTTTGCATATTTATCCCCGATTTTGGAATTCATCTGGATTGCAGATATTGTTATTTCTTTTTGTTCCATAATTTATTTTTTTTAGCCTCCTCATACATCTTAGGAGCATCTAATTCTAGTTGTTCAAGAGATGTCTTTATTTGATCTTTAATAGCAGCGAGTTCTTCATCGCTTGCATCTTGTTTTACATAGATAGGTTTTGCATATGTGTTTAAAATTTTACAATATCCTAGTGGAGTTTTCATTTTATCCCATGAAGGGAGACTTATGAATGTTTTTTGCGGAGAATACCAATGAGCTGGAACAATTGGAGCCCCAGTCATTTGTGCAACTTTAATAACTCCGTTTTTTACTTTATGTAATGGACCACTCGGACCATCAACCATTATGGCTACGCATTCTCCGGCTTTAAGTCTTTCAATCATTTGCATAGTAGAAGTTACGGCTCCTTTTTTGTGAGAGGAACCTCTTATGACTTTGAATCCCCATTTTTCCACTGTCCTTGCAATTATTTCTCCATCCATTGAATTGCTTATAAGTACGCTCAAGTGAGCCTTGTCTTTAATTCCGTGAACTAAAAACTGATTAGCGTGCCACATTGCATATATGCAAGGTGATATGTTTGGATTATTGACTTCTTCAATATGCGTGAATATTTCTTGTGTTCTCAATATTTTATATGCGATATTTGACAGAGAATCGACGTTGTTTTCGTTAATTAGTCTAACCATGCTCTGATTATACCATAAAACTTATTTTAAAAATTGATTTTATACCTGTTTTGCCTTTGTAACTTGCACAAAATCTTTTTTGAGATATGATTTAATGTAGATTTACACAAATTAAGAGAAGGGAAAATTCATGAAAGTTACTTTAGAAAAAGAAAAAGAAAATTTAGTTAAATTGGATATTACAATCCCTGCAAAAGATGCAGTTGATGCATATAACAGTGCAGTAAAAAGAATTGCTCAATATGTAAATATTGATGGATTCAGAAAAGGTAAAGCTCCAAGACAAGTAGTAGAAAGACATGTTGGAGTTGAAAGAATTAAGCATGAAGCGATTGAAGCTTTAATGCCAAAAGCAATTAGCGATGCTGTAAGAGAAAATGATTTAGACATTATTGCTCAACCTTATATCACTTCTTATGATTTTGAAGTAGGTAAGGATTTGCATGTTGTAGCTAATGCAGAGCTGAGACCTGAAGTTACTTTAGGTGACTATAAAGGATTAACAGTTGAAGTAGAAGATTCTCCAATCGCAGAAGATGCTCAAGAAAAATCTATTCAAAATTTATTAAAACAACACTCTACATTAGAAATCGTTACAGATAGACCAACTAAAGAAACTGACACAGCTGTAATTGATTTTGAAGGTTTTGCTAATGGTGAAAAAATAAAAGGTGGGGATGCTAAAAATTATCCGCTTGATTTAGCTCATTCTAACTTTATTCCTGGTTTTGCGGAACAACTAGTTGGAAAAAATATTAATGATGAGTTTGATATTAATGTTACTTTCCCTGAAGAGTACCATGACGAAAAATTGAAAGGGCAGCCTGCTGTATTCAAGATTAAAATTAATGAAATTAAAGAAAGAAAAGTTCCTGAATTAAATGATGAATTTGCTCAAAAAGTGGGTAATTTCAAAACGGTTGATGACTTAAAAGCTGATGTTCAAAAATATCTTGAAACTCAAAGAGAAAGATCAAATAAAATAAATTCAGAAAATGCTTTGTTTAATAAAGTTATTGATGCTGCTAAAGTTGAAGTGCCAGAATCTATGATTGAAAGAGAAGTTGCTTCTTTGAAAGAAGAATATAAACAAAGATTTGCAATGCAAGGTATTAATTGGGATAATATTATTAAATCTCAAGGTGAAGATGAACTCTTAAAAAATCTTAGAGAAGATGCAACCGTAAGAATTAAAAATTCTTTGGTAATTGATAAAATTGCTAAAACTGAAAATCTTAAATTGGAACAAAAAGATTTGGAAGAAAAATTTAATCAATTATCAGCAGCATATGGAATGCAGGCTAACGATTTGATTCAACAAATCGGCAGAAATCCAGAGGTGTTATCTTCAATTTCTCAACAAGCTATGAACGATAAAGTTAGAGACTTTTTGATGAATAACAACAAGGTAGAATTAGTAGCTCCAAAGAAAAAATAGTCCACATGTTGTAGAAATATTAAATTTCTCTAATGTATAATGATATAAATACGTAAGAAACAAATTTATATGAATAAGAAAGGAATTTAAATCATGAGTTTTGTACCTGTTGTAATTGAACAGTCAAGCAGAGGTGAACGTTCTTTTGATATCTTTTCAAGATTATTAAGAGAAAGAATCATCTTTTTAGGAACTCCTATCGATGATATGGTAGCTAACTTAGTTGTTGCACAGTTGCTATTATTGGATAGTGAAAATCCTGAAAAAGATATCATGTTATACATTAATAGTCCAGGAGGTTCAGTAACTGCAGGTTTAGCAATTTATGATACAATGCAACATATTAGAGCTGATGTTTCTACAATTTGTTTGGGACAAGCTGCTTCAATGGGTGCTTTCTTGTTATCTTCCGGTACTAAAGGAAAAAGAATGGCACTTCCTCATTCAAGAGTGCTAATTCACCAACCTTTAGGCGGTGCTCAAGGTCAAGCTACAGATATTGAAATTCAAGCAGCAGAAATTATTAGAATTAAAAAGTCATTAAATGAAATTTTGGCTTCTAATACTGGTCAATCTATTAAAAAGATTGAGAAAGATACTGACAGAGATTATATCATGACTCCTGCTGAAGCATTAGAGTATGGTATGATTGATAAAGTAGTATCAAGAGATGCTATTCAAGGTTAAAATTAATAAAATTTAGTTGGGGCTAGTTCGGGTTATTCCGTTCTGCCCCAGTTATATAAAAAGTCTTATCGACTTGAAAGGAAAAGATTAAAATGCCGAAGCATGACGACAGCAGATTAAAATGTTCATTTTGTGGAAAATCTCAAGATCAGGTAAAAAAACTTATTGCTGGACCTGAGGTTTATATCTGTGATGAATGCGTTGAACTGTGTAATGAGATTTTAGACGAAGAATTCTTTGAAAATAAGGAAAAAGATGGAGATGTAGCTGATGCAGAGGCTGCAGAAAAGCCTATTCCTAAACCTCATGAAATTAAAGCATATTTAGATGAATATATTGTAGGTCAAGATGATGCTAAGAAAGTCTTGTCTGTTGCTGTATATAATCATTATAAACGTTTGAAACATAATAAGTCAGCTGATTTAAAGAATAATGTTGAAATTCAAAAATCAAATATTTTATTGGTCGGGCCTACTGGATCTGGTAAGACTTTATTAGCCCAAACTTTAGCTAAGATGTTAGATGTACCTTTTGCTGTGGCTGATGCAACAACATTAACTGAAGCTGGATATGTTGGTGACGATGTGGAAAACATTTTGCTTCGTTTATACCAGAATGCTGAATTTGATTCTGCAAAGGCTGAAAGAGGTATTATATATATTGATGAAATTGATAAAATTTCAAGGAAATCTGAAAATACTTCAATCACCCGTGATGTATCAGGTGAAGGAGTTCAACAAGCTCTATTAAAGCTAATTGAAGGTACAGTAGCACATGTTCCGCCTCAAGGTGGTAGAAAACATCCTCATCAAGAATTTATCGATATTGATACAAGTAATATCTTGTTTATTGTTGGCGGTGCTTTTGTTGGATTGGAAAAAATTATTGAACGTAGAGCTGATGATGGCACTTCTGTCGGTTTTGGTGCTAAAGCTCCTATGACTCAGGCTGAAAAAGATGCTGCTGCAGTTAGAATGTTGAAGAAATTGCAGCCTGAAGACTTATTAAAATTTGGTTTGATTCCTGAATTTATTGGTCGTGTTCCAATTTATGCTGTGTTAGATGAATTGAATGAGAAAACTTTGAAAATGATTTTAACAGAGCCTAAGAATGCTGTATTAAAACAATATAAGTGTTTATTGGAAATGGACGGTGTTGATTTAGAATTTGAACCTGATGCTGTTGACTTGATTGCCCAAGAAGCGATTAAGCGTAAGACTGGTGCAAGAGCTTTGAGATCTATTGTTGAAGAAATCATGCTTGATGTTATGTATGATGTTCCAACAAAAGGTGATGTTACTAAGTTTGTTGTTACGGCAGATATGGTGAAAAATAGAAAGAATGCTGAGGTTGTAAAATTACCTACACCGAGAGATAAAGAAAT
>CASECH010000008.1 GCA_949286405.1 uncultured bacterium | reverse complement strand
GGTCGTGCATCTGATCTAATGAAAGAAAATATGTCATGGAATTTGATGTTAATCAATCAAAGCGGATATTCAATTGTTTCCATGATTGGTAAAAATATAGTTGATTACTATGAAGAACCTCTTCCAATACGTTCTTTGGAAGGAGATGAGATATATAGTGCAATTAATGCTTCAGCTCAGATAACATTAATGAGTTATCCTGCGAATGCTCTTTTTATAGTTTCTGAGACTGATATGGTAAGTGCAGAAATTTTAGCTAATAGATTACAAGTTGATGGAACTGTTCAATTCTGGGAGAATAATCAATTTAAAAAACAAGACTTTGTTCCTGTAAGTCTTGAAGTTTTGGAAGATAATGCAAAAAGAATTTCGTTAGAAGCAATAGGTATTGCTGTCGGAAATGAAATTAATATGCCGATAAAATTTAATTTTGCAGCTTCTTCAGGGAGTGAAAGTGCGGGGGATGATGATAACTCTCCTTTACCTGTTAATTTCGGTGGTAAAGAAATTCAATTGACTCCTATTGCTGCAAGGAACATGGCACTTGTTTTTGCATTATTAATATTATTACCTGCATTTGGAGCGTTTTTCGGTATTCCGATGATAGAAAAGCAAAAACAAGCTCAATTGGATGATTTAAAAGGACGTATAGATTCTGTAAATGCTGAAATAAAACGCTTGGAAGATCTTCAAAATAAGTCAAATAATTTTGATGCAAATGCAGAAATTAAAAAAGTGTTAGGTAATAACAGAATAAAATTAATGTCTTATTCTGCAATAGGGCAGTCAGTTCCTAAAAAGTTGTGGGCAACTTACTTTGTAGCTAAGGATGATGGTAAAATTGATATTAAAGGTGAAGCAGAAAATGTAGAAGATGTATATTCTTTCTTTAAGAATATGAAAGATTCTTTAATTGATACGAAATTAAGGATACATAAATTGCAAATGAAAACAGATTCTGTAGATGATGCTGTAATTTTAAATCATGGAGGTCCAGTAAATTATGAATTTGAAATTACTAATATGTCTGCTGGAGAATTAAACACTCCTCAGGCAAATGATCAAAATCAGCAAAATCAACAAAACCAAAATCCAGCGGATGGAAATAAGCAATAGTGGTGATTGATTAAGAATTTTAAAGAGAGGATTATTAAATGGATATATATTTAAAGAAATTTAAGGTAGCATTTGGTATAATTTTCATTGCTATTTTGCTGGTTGCTTATATAATTTCTAAAGTTGTTCCTGTAGTACAAAATATATCTAATATCCAGACAGAATATAAAACTCAATTGGATGTTTTGGCAGAAAGTGAAAATAAGCTGACAGCTCTAAAGGCTGAGTATGAGCGTAAAAGTAAAGAAGAAAATAATGTTTTAAAAGCATTTTTCAAACCTATTGATACTGGTTTGGATACAGAAGCTGTAATGTCTGATGAGTTTGGAGAAATTCTTCAATTATTGAGAGAGAATAAAATTAAAGCTCGTTCTGTAAAATATGAATATGATCCTCAAGATGATAATTTTGTAAAAAATGCAGGACATAAATATAGCGCTTGTCGTATTGATGCGGAAATGATAGCTAACTATGCTAATTTTGAAAAGTTTTTAAGAGATTTGTATAAGCATGAGCATTTTCTGGAAATATCTAAAGTAGAAATTCTCCCTTATGAAAAGAACAAAAGAATTTTATTGATAAATTTACAACTTAAACTATATGCTCAAAAGGCTGGTTCTCCGATAGCACAAGAGGCTTCGCAGCCTCCAGCAGAACCTCAACAGGCTCAGCCTTCTGAAGCACAGAATAATTCTCCTGAGGCTCCTGCAGTACAAACGGAAGGTGCTGTATCTCCTGAGTTGGCTCCGCAATAGTAATTATTGGTTTTCAAATAGTTTGTAATTGATTCCGAAAATACTTTTATTGTTGGCGATGCAAGTTGAGCAGAAGCTTGTTTCAAGTACGTTTTTATGAGAATAATCTCTGAAATATGAGCCGCATCTGCCCCTGTGATCATTTGCAAGGAATGGACATGTGTATATGCCTTTAGTTGTTAGTATTCTGCCATATTCACAATCAATGTCGGAGTTAACATCTTTAAAATCGAAAGTTTCATTGTTTTTGTCATGGTATTTATTTACTGCAAAATTTCTTTGACTTGCGTTGAATCCCAGTTTTTGGCAAATATTTTTTAATTGTTCAATAATTACCTTTTCATCTTCTTGATAATAGTTAGTTATGTTAAGTATTGGATTAAAACCATATTTTACAAGGCTTTTAATTGCATGGAGTACTTGTCTGTATGAACCTCTGCCACGTAGGTCGTCATTTTTTATTTCATCATAGTGGTCTATACTAAGTTTAAATATTATTTCGTAGTTGCTTTCGTCTTCTACTCTTTTTAAAAATCTGGCTTTTTTTTCATTTATAAAAGTTGCATTTGTACATATGCAAACGCTACATCTTTTGAGACATAATCTTAAAATGCTGTTAAAATCAGGGTGTGTCATTGGTTCAGCCCCTGTAAGGTATATGCATTTAATATTCTCTTGTTTTGTATCATTTAATGCTTGTTTGACGGAATCAATTGATATGAAATCTTTAACATTTTTATTCAAAGGGAAATCAATATAGCAATGTCTGCATCGTTGGTTACAGTTTTTTTCTGTTAATTCTATAAATAAATTATTTAGTTCTTTGAGTTCACATACGACTGGTTGGCACAAATTACTCATTATTACTCTCCTTCATAAAATTTTTATCATAATTATTTTATGAATTAAAAATAAAATATGAATTGACCAACAGGGCAATTATCTTTAGTAAAGTTATTTTGTCTAGTTTTTTATTGTTTTAACTATTTCTCAAAATCAAGTGGTTTTTTATCTATCAGCCATTTGCTCATTATATAATGTTCATAGCTCAATGCAAAGTTGTACAAAGCATTAACAAGTGTTCGTCCACTTTCGGATTTACCTACGATAAAAAAATCTCCTACTTTATTTTCTGCAAGCATAATTTCTTTGTGGACAATTTTGTCAACGTGATTCTTAGGGTTTTTGTTGATAACAAGTCTAATCCATTCACAAAGGAGTTTTGTTGTGGTAGTTTTGTTATTAATTAAATCTTCATTTTTTTCTTGTAGGTATTTTGAAAATTCTTTTAGTATCATTTTATTCCTCAAATGGGGTTGTAGTCGCTAGGCATGTAATATCTTGAATTCCGCACTTCTTTAGTACTTTAATCATTTCTTCAAAAGTTGATCCTGTAGTACAAATATCGTCAATAATTAATATTTTTCCTGAGCCTTTTTTTGAAAAGTCAGCTTGAAAAGCGTTTGCAAGATTATTTGCTCTTTCTTTTTTGGATAATTTGTACTGGGGTTTAGTATCTTTGATTCTTTTTATTAATTCATAGTTTGGTCTATTTCCACTAAGTTTGCAAAACTCATCTGCAACCAGTTTCATATGATTGTATTTTCTCTGTTTCTCTTTTTTAGGATAAATTGGTACAGGAACTACTTCAAAATCTTGTTCATTACAAATATTTTGCCAATATTCATACATGAATTTAGCTTGGTAGTATGCTAAATCTTTTTGCTTATGATATTTAAGACCTCTTATAAGTTTTTGTAAATTTTTATTGTATATCCCTGCACAGTATACTTTTTGTCCATCTATAATCCTATTAACTTTAACAGGTAAGTGTTCCATTTGCTCATAGCATTTTGAACACATTCTTACAGATTCTTTTGATTTTCTGCAAAAGTAGCATTTTTTCTTGTATATAAAATCCAAAAGATTAATTAGACTTTGTAACATATTCTCATTATACAACAATATAACTACACAGGTAACTTAATTTTGAATTCTGTTCTTATGTTTTCTTCACTTTCCACAAGTATTTCTCCGCCGTGAGATTTAACTATTTGTTGAGAAAGATATAGCCCTAATCCTGTCCCAATTTTACGGAATTTTTTTGCTGCAGAATAGTATTTATTAAATATAAGTTTAATTTCTTCAGGCTTGATACCTTGTCCGTAATCAATAATTGATATTGTGATAAATCCGGGTTCTTCTCCTGTTTCTATGTCAATTCTGTCTTTGGTATTGCTATGTGATATTGCATTTGAAATAAGATTTTTTACAACTCTTTGTAATTGTAATTTATCTGCTGTAACTTTGATATCTTTTGAAGGTGAAAAATATATTGTAATTCCTGCATTTGTTGCAATAGGTTGTGTTTCGTTTACTATGTCTGTTAAAAATTCGTTAAGTAAAATGTTTTCTTTTAAAAGTTTAATACCTGTTTCCTTAATTTTATATGTTTCAAGTAGAATTTGTACAAGATCTACGAGTTCTTTGTTGGAGTTTTTCATACTTTTTAGTGCAAATTCTTGTTTATCATTAATTTCTCCAAATTTACCGTCGAGAAGGAAGTTTATAATATTAGCTTCCGCAACTATTGGAACTTTTAAATCATGAGTAAGTGTGGCTACAAAATCCTCTTTTAAGGTTTCTATTTCTCTTTCATTTGTTACGTCTTTTATAAGAATTACGTACCTTTTTTTCTCTTCAAGTGAAAGTTTTTTAGAGCTGATAACAAAGTTGTGTGTAGGAGTATGTTTTACAAACACATCCTGTCCTTTTAATTTATCTATGCTGATATCTTCACTTAGCTGTATAAATTCAAATATATTCTGTCCAATAATTTCTTTTCCTTTTGTACCAAACCAGTCAATAATTTTAGGTGTTGCTCTGAGGATGTTGTATTTGTCGTTAATAATTAATATGCCATCTGAAAGAGAATTAATTACAGATTCCAATAATTTGTTTTGACGCATCAATTCACCTTGGTATTCAATAATCATTTTTTCTCTGTCATTAAGAGTTTCTACCATTCGGTTAATACTTTCTGTTACGTTTTGGTATGTAGGGTGGTTAATTTCATCAATTTTTGTTGATAAATTTCCATATCTTACAGAGTTTACCGTATTTGTAACCTGACCCAAGTAGTCGTTAATTTTGGACCATCTTTTGTTAGTTCTTCTTGTAATTAAGAATAGTACTATAAATACTATAATGATGCTGAAATTTAATAAATACCAAAGCATGTATCTTTTTGTAACCTTATTTTAACTTAACTATCTCTTCGTGTTATAATTATAGCAGATAAGTTACGTTTTGTATATGGGATATAATTAAAGAGGGGCAAATGTTATTCAGCTGGTTTGAAAAAATATTATCAAAGGTAAAATCGTTAAATTCATCAATTGAGCAGTATAAATCAGATACAGTGATACAGTCTTTACCATCTTTTGCTCATGTAAATAAAGCAAAAAAACTTATTGAAAAAGGTGAGCTTGAAAAAGCTAAACAAGTTTTAATCAAAGCAATGGAATTTCCAAATAAAGATGCACTCGTATATAAATATTTGGGTATTATTTATGATAAAGAAAAAAAATTTGATAAAGCTGTTGCAGCTTACCAAATTTCAGCAGATTGGAACCCTCAAGATAAAAATATTTGGCAAAAACTTGGTTTTGCATTGATTGCAGTAAATAGATACGACTCAGCAGAGAAAGCATTTGATAATGCAAATCGAATTTCAGCCGGGAATACAGATACTTTTACTGGCTGGGGAATGGCTTTAATGAAACAAAAAAGATATGATGAGGCTCGTGAAAAATTTGCAGCAGCTGTAAAAATTAATAGATATAATTTTAGTGCGGTATTTTTGCAAGCCGTTATGGATATAAAGTTATTGGACTATGATAAGGCGGAAATGAAATTAACCTTTCTGGCTAATGTCTGTCCGAACGAATCTAATACATATGAATTTGCACATTTAAAATTTCTTAAAAATGATTATGATGCAGCTATTCGTTATGCACTAAAATCTCTCGATTATAACTCAAATATGTTGCCAAGTTATATTTTGCTTGCAAAGCTTTATTCTTTAAAATTAGATAAAGATTCTGCACTTAAATATTTAAAAATTGCAGAAGATAAGGACCTTATTGCACCATCATTATATTTGGAGTGGGCTTTTATTTTTGAAAAGTTTAAAGATTTTGAACAGGCTAAAATAAAGTTAGAAAAAGTGATAGAATTAGATAATCAAAATCGTGAAGCTATTACTCATAATTTACTCTGTGATGTCTGTCTTGGAGAAGTTGAAAATATTCAACAAAGATATTCCGACTTGACAGAAGAGGAGCAACGAAGCTTTGTCGGTAAGACCATTTTGGGTATATTTAAGTATAATTCGGGAGATTATGATGTTGCATTAACCAATTTGAAGGCATCTTTGGATGATGAGGAAGATGATTCTTTAAATTTATATTATTTGGCAAAATGTAATGAAGCACTTTCTAATGATATGAAAGTTAAGGATTTCTACGAAGCTGCAATATCAAAATATCCAAAATATATAAGAGCATTTATCGATTATTCAAAATACTTAATAAATACGAAAAATTATGCTGAGGCTCAAAGGAAATTAAGGAAAGCATTAAAGGCAGATGGCAATAATTTGGAGTTATTAAATTTATTATTTAATGTAAGTTACACACTTGTAAAAGAAAACATTTGTGAATATAATATAAAGGAAACGATAGCTATTGCTCAAAAGATTGAATCCATAAATCCTGAATCGTTTGAGTATGCAGATAAGAAAGCTGAATTGTCTGAAATGTTGAATAGGCAGACAGAAAAGGAAGAAAATTGAGAAAAGTCATTGTTCAAAAGTTTGGTGGCACATCTGTCGCTGATACGGATAAAATAAGAAATGTAGCTAGAACTGTTATCAAAGAAAAAGAAAACGGTAATGATGTTGTAGTTGTAGTTTCTGCTATGGGACATACTACAGATTACTTGGTGAAAATGGCAAAAGATTTATCTCCTGTCCCTTCAGGAAGAGAGATGGATATGCTTCTTTCTACAGGAGAAGGAGTTTCTATAGCTCTTTTAGCTATGGCTATTCAAGCTGAAGGATATGAGGCTGTTAGTTTTAATGCTATGCAGATAGGTATTATTACAGAAAATGTTCATACAAAAGCAAGAATTATTGATATTAAAACTGATAAATTAAGAAAAAATCTTCAAGAAGGTAAAATCATTGTTGTTGCAGGTTTTCAAGGTGTGACAGAAGATGGTGAGATTACTACATTGGGCAGGGGAGGTTCAGATACTTCTGCAGTGGCTCTTGCAGCAGCTTTAAATGCTGAAAGATGTGATATTTATACTGATGTAGAAGGTGTGTATACTACCGATCCTCGTGTAGTTCCTAATGCATCAAGATTAGAAGAAATTTCTTATGAGGAAATGCTTGAGTTAGCTCATGCTGGTGCAAATGTTCTGCACCCTCGTAGTGTTGAAACTGCAAAACAATTTAATGTTCCGCTTAGGGTCAGAAGCAGTTTTAAATTAGATAATATGGGTACACTAATTTTAGGAGTAGATAATATGGAAATATACAAACCGGTCGCTGGTGTTGCTGCTGATTTATCACAGGCAAGAATAGTGGTCTGCGATGTGCCTGATAAACCAGGTGTGGCAGCCAGATTATTTAGCAGCATGGCAAAAGAACATATTTCTGTTGATATGATCATCCAATCATACGCAAGAAAAGTGTCTAATACTAATGATATCGCCTTTACTGTTGATGCAAATGATTTGGACAAGACTGTTGAAGTACTTAAAAAATTAAAAGAAGAAATAGGTGCCACAGGAGAAATTCAAGTTGATTCAAATATTGCTAAAGTTTCAATAGTGGGAGCTGGTATGATTGACAGACCTGGTATCGCTTCTACAATGTTTGAAACTCTTGCCAATTTGAATATTAATATCAGAATGATTTCTACCAGTGAAATAAAAATAAGTTGTTTAGTTGATAAAGATCAAGCACAAAAAGCAGTAAAAGCTCTTCATACTGTGTTTGAATTAGAAAGCAATGAAATTGCCATTGTAAAAGGTGATTTGCCAAACGTGTAACCGAACACGAACTGAATATAAAAAGGGGTGGTTACGACCACTCCTTTTTTTAGTGTATTTATGACACAAAGAAAAGGAGCCTGATGGCTCCGTTGGAATTAAGAATAGCTGGAAGTATGAAAAAGATTTAATTATATTAAACTTAATTATTAAATTATTTACAATTACCCAACCAGCTATTACACTTACTAATCTTGTGTCATGTAATTAGTAGATTATCTGTACCCCATAATAAAAAAATAAAATCTTTATATTTTCTGAATAAGTGTAATATTTGCACTTTATGAAAAACCCTTGTAAATAAAGCATTTTCAGGTTGTTAAATTTTATTAATTCAAAGGGTTGACAAATAAATATTTATAGTTTATAGTAAAAGTGTTAAATGAAGTGTTGATTGAACACTTAATAAACCTCAGAGAGGAGGAAAATATGATAAGAATAAATCCTATAAACTTAAATAATACAAAATCTATCACCTTTGGAGAAGGTAATTTAAATAACATAACCCCAAGTGTTGCAATACTTTCATTGCAAAATCCAAATGCCAAAATTAATTTTGAAAATGATCTGAACAGAACTAAAAAAGCAGACATGGTTCAAAATAGAAATATCTTTAGTGCTCTTGTAAATAAAGCATCAAAAGCATTAGATATTTTAAGAGGCAAAAATAATAATGTCAGCTATGGTGAAGCAGTTGACAAACACATTGTGTACATGGCTTAGTTAGAGTCATTAAAGCAATTACCCCAAAATCGACAAGGCTATATAAATATACATTTACCAATTATTTATACTATTATTACCCCACCCCCATGTAGCTGAGTTTTTATTTCATAGAATAAGATATCCTTTTTGTAACAAGCAGAAAGGATATTTTAATTATGAATGAAAAAATTAAAGAATTACGTTTTGATGTTCTAAGTGCAAAGGATTATTTTTTAAAAAGACTTGCATATACTTTAGGTCCTGCAGAAGTTAAAGCTTTTATGGAAAAAGAAGATGTGCAAATTATAGACGTAAGGCGAACTGAAGATTATCTTTCAGGGCATATCCCAACGGCAATATCTATGCCTAAATCTGAAATTCCAGACAATTTGGATAAAATCTCAAAAGAAAAGCTTTCAATAGTGTATTGCTACAATCAACAATGTCATCTAGGTGAAGCAGCTTGTCTTGTTTTTGCAGATTATGGTTATCCTGTAATGCTTATGGAAGGCGGTTATAAGGCATGGGTAGATGATTTTAGGTTTGCAGTTACCGAGTAGCTTTGTATTACTAAAAAAAGAGCTATTTAAATAGCTCTTTTTTTTATATATTAGCACTTCCATCATTTTTGATTTTATCCAAAACTTTTCTGCTTCCTTCTTTTGCTTTAGCAAGTTCGAGAGCATATGCGGTAGCTTCTTTATCTCGTGCTATTGCTTCTTGTAGGCCAAGCATTTCGTCTAGTTTTAAATTCTCAAAACCTTCAGTATTGTTCGCATACATATATTTTTTGAATAGCTGTTGCGAATGGTAGTCAAACCCCGGTAATTTATTTTGTAATGCATACCATTTGTAAAATTGGTGCACCATGTAAAATGGTTCAATCAATCCATCTCTCATAACAAACATTGGTTTTGAATTCAGTGAAAAACCTGAATTTGTCATTATGTTTAGATATAAAGCGTTAATCCCTTTTAATTCGCAAATTAAACCTTCTTCTTCTTTGATTAATGCCAGTATTTTGTCAGCATTTTCTATTTTACAAATCTTTGTTCCTTTGCTTGAAATAAAAGCTAAAAGTTTTTCAGGATCAAGGTTTGCTGCTTTTACTATTTCTTCAACATTTTTTCTTACAAGTTCTTTATTTTTTTCAGTTTGAGCGTTTAATGTAATTGTAGCGTTACCAGATATAATAGTTTTACTGGTAGAATTAATTGCAGTTCTTTTAAAATGTTTATCAAGTCTATTGGTTAATGACTTTTCTTTTGCTGTAAGTATTGCATATATTAATTTTTGTACTATATTCATATATACATAGTACAACAGTTTTCTGTATAAGTTTTCATCTAAATAAACTAGATTAAGAAAAGATAAAGATTGTAAATATTACACTTGCTTTTAGTAAATCTTTGATTTATAATGTAATTGTGAAATAAATCACAATTACAGCTGGATAAATAAAAATTTCACTTTAAACAAAGGAGAATTATACAAATGACAACAAAAAGCAAAAAGACAGTTGAAAACCTAGAAAAGACATTAAATAAGTCTAACTTGGTTGACAATGCTGAACAATTGGAATTGCTTATCGAAAGAGCTAAAAAAGCTCAAAAGATTTATGCAACATTCACACAAGAACAAGTTGATGCAATTTTCAAAGCTGCCGCAACAGCTGCAGACAAAGCTCGTATTCCTTTAGCTAGAATGGCTCATGAAGAAACTGGAATGGGAGTTTTAGAAGATAAAATCATTAAAAACCACTTTGCATCAGAATATATTTACAACAAGCATAAAAATGCAAAAACTTGTGGAATTATCAAAGAAGACAAAGCAAACGGGATTAAAGTTGTTGCAGAACCTTTAGGTGTAATTGCAGGTATCGTACCTACAACTAACCCTACTTCAACAGCTATTTTCAAATCATTAATTGCTCTTAAAACAAGAAACGCTATTATCTTTTCACCACACCCAAGAGCAACAAAATGTACAATTGAAGCTGCAAGAATCGTTTTAGAAGCTGCAGTAAAAGCTGGGGCTCCGGAAGATATTATCGGCTGGATTGATGTTCCATCTATTGACTTATCAAGCCAATTAATGAAACACCCTAATATTGCTTGTATTTTGGCAACAGGTGGCCCTGGAATGGTTAAAGCAGCTTATTCATCTGGTAATCCTGCATTAGGTGTAGGTCCTGGTAACGCTGCTGCTGTAATTGATGAAACTGCTGATATTAAGATGGCTGT
>CASECH010000007.1 GCA_949286405.1 uncultured bacterium | reverse complement strand
GTTTAATGATTTATTAAAGTTATATTTTTTTACTGTAATTTTGTTTTTGTAAGCTGTACCAATATAAATTAGTCCTGCAGGTTTTCCCTCATCAATTGTAGGACCTGCAATGCCTGTTGTACAAATTGCTATATCGCATTTGGTTTTTTCAATCAAGCCTTTTACCATTTCATATGCACATTCATAACTTACTGCACCTTTATTTATCAAAGTTTCATGGCTTACGTTTAACAAATTTTCTTTTGCTTCATACGAATATGTTACAAAATTTTCTTTGACATAAGCGGAACTACCTGCAACATCGGTAAGTCTTGAACTTACGAGCCCGCCCGTGCATGATTCTGCAGTTGCAATTGTAAGTTTATTTTCAATTAGTAATTTGCCGATTTGCTTATGAGTTTTGCTTGTTAATCTTAAATAGAAACCCCAAATATTTATAAAAAATTTGTTCATACGATGTATTTTATAATAATTATTCTTAACATGCAATTTTTATTTAATTAAGCTTGTGCAATAATAATGTCATGGCAGTTAGAGAAAAAAATATTAACGGAAATTTGGAAGGGAATTTAGTTCCTCAAAATATTGAAGCAGAAGAAGCAGTACTTGGTGCAATTTTGGTTAATCCGCAAGTTATTACTAAGGTTGTTGAAGTTTTGAAACCGGAGAGTTTCTACAAACCTGCTCACAGGTATGTTTATGAAGCAATGCTTCATTTGTTTAATTCTAATGAGCGTATCGATATTGTATCTGTTTCTGATGTTTTAAGTTATACTGGAAAATTAGAAACGATTGGTGGTAGAGCATTTATCAATGATTTAAGTTACAAGACTATTACTACTTCAAATATTGAATATTATGCAAAAATTGTTCAGGAAAAATCAATAAAAAGAGCTCTAATCAACGCTGGTTCAGAAATAGTATCTTTTGGATACGATGTAAATCCAATAGAACAATCCCTTGATAGTGCCGAAAAGCTTATATTTGACATAGCTTCTAAAAAAGCTACAACTGATTTGGTGCATGTAAAAGATTTAGTATTAAATACTTATGAAAAAATCGAGTACAGATATGAACATAAGGATGAATTAACAGGTGTACCAACGGATTTTTATGAATTGGATGCAATGTTAAATGGTTTGCAAAAATCTGATTTAATAATTCTTGCAGCCCGTCCTGCGATGGGAAAAACAGCTTTTGCACTTAACATTGCACAAAATGTAGCGTTACGAGCTAAAACTCCGGTAGCTATATTTTCTTTAGAAATGTCAAAAGACCAGTTGATGCAACGTATGTTGTGTTCTGAGGCAGAAATTGATTCTCAACGCGTAAAGACAGGTAATATGCAAAGTAAGGACTGGGAAAAGTTAGCTAATGCTATGAATGCTTTTGCTCAAGCTCCGATTTACATAGATGATACGTCAGGTTGTACGATTACAGATATTCGTGCGAAATGTAGACGTTTGAAAATGGAAGAAAAAGATTTAGGTTTAATTTTGATTGATTACTTGCAATTGATGGAAAGTGCAGGTCGGGAAGATCGTATGCAGCAGATTTCTGCGATATCAAGAGGTTTGAAAATTTTAGCAAAAGAACTTGATGTGCCTGTTATTGCTTTATCTCAGTTGTCACGTGCAGTTGAGTCTCGTACAGATAAACGTCCTATGCTTTCTGACTTGAGAGAATCCGGTTCAATCGAACAAGACGCTGATATTGTTATGTTTATTTACCGTGATGAGTACTATAGAAAACCTGAAGACGGTGAAGAAGAAGGACAAGCAAAAGCTGCTGCAAAAGGTGAATCAGAAATTATCATTGCAAAACACAGAAATGGTTCTGTAGGTACGGTTAAATTGCTGTTCCAAGGAAATATTACCAAATTTAAAAATCCTATTAAGACTGATGCTTTTTAGACTTTGAGTTCAGGTAGTCTTCAAAAGTTTTTTTGTGTACTGTGTATCCGCAGCCTTCGTGAAGGTTTGCTGGATATAAGATTCTTTTTGCAGGGTATTTTCTGCACATTTTAGGTCTTTTGTCATATACAGAACATAGTCCGTCTTTTGTTACAAGTTTGCAGGCAAAAATCAGGTTCCCTTCTTCATCTTTACCTTTGATATAAAATCTTCGATATGTTGGGAAAAGAAATTGCATTATTTTGAATTCTTTTTCGGTATATGTGTCATAGCTATACATGTAATTGCAGCATTTGCCGCACTTTTTACATTCTCCGGTAACTTCATATGTTACTTGTTCAGGTACAAAGTATGAACGTATTTCATTAATAATTACATATAAAAAATCAAACATATTCTGATAATAGCATATCATATTTGCCAAGAAAATACTTTTATAATAGAATTAGGGAGTTGACGAGGGAGATTTTATGGCAAGATATTATAAATCTAACAGAAATTTATCAGCAAAAGAAATGGCGAGAGCAAATATTTCGAGAAAATCTAAAAAAGGTGGAGGATTTTTTTCCACATTGAGATTCCTTTTTATTATGGGATGTGCTTGTGCATTAGCAGGTGTTGCATCTTTGGAATTATATTTGTCATCTTTGCCTCCTATTGAAAATTTGGAACAATTTAAGCCTAATATTGTAACAAAAATATATTCTTCTGATGGAGAAATTATTAAAACATTCACGGCTTATACTTATGAAAAAATTGAGTTGAAGGATGTTCCTGATAATTTGAAAAAAGCTCTTATCGCAACAGAAGATAAAAATTTCTATAGACATCACGGTTATGATTTGACAGGTCTTGCCCGTTCAACTGTTCAAAATGTCTTGGCAGGTCGTGTGGTACAGGGTGCAAGTACCCTTACTCAACAACTTGCAAGAGTACTATTTTTGAACAATGAAAGAACTTTTGACAGAAAATTAAAAGAACTTTTTATTGCTGCACGTATTGAAAAAACAATTTCTAAAGATCAAATTTTAGAGATGTATATGAATAACGTGTACTTAGGTTCAGGTGCATATGGTGTTGAAGGTGCTGCTCAGATATATTTTGATAAGCATTTAAAAGATTGTGATTTGGCAGAATTAGCTTTGATTGCAGGATTACCTCAGGCTCCATCTGTTTATTCTCCATTCAACAATATGGATTTGGCTGTACAAAGAAGAAACCAAGTTCTTACTCGTATGTATAAGATGAGATATATCACTACAGAAGAATATAAAAAAGCTAAGGAAGAAAAAGTTAAGTTAGGACCTGTACCTCAGTACTACACTACTAACAAGGCTCCATATTTCTGTGATTATGTAATGAAAGAACTTGAAAAATTAGGTTTTGATGAAACAGAAATCTCTCAAGGCGGATATAAAGTTGTTACGACTCTTGATTATAAAACTCAAAAAGCCGTAAGTCCTGCAATTGAAAAAAATATGATAAATTATGGACTTAAAGCAGCTGACAATCAGGCTGCAGTATTTGCATTTAGTCCGATTGACGGAAAGATTATTGCTTATGCAGGTGGACGTGATTATTCAAAGAGTCAATATGATAGGGTAACACAAGCTGTAAGACCTCCAGGATCTGCATTTAAACCTTTTGTATATGCAGCTGCAATGGAAAAAGGTATTACGCCTAATGATATGATTGAAGATAGACCTATTACACTAGGTTCTTGGTCTCCTCACAACTATGGTAATAAGTATAGAGGAAAAATCCCTGTATACACTGCGTTGATGGTATCGTCAAACGTTTGTGCCGCAAGGTTAATCGAAGAAGTTGGTGTAAGATCGGTAATTCAAATTGCAAGAACTCTTGGTATTGAAACTCCATTGGAATACGATTATACTATTGCACTTG
>CASECH010000006.1 GCA_949286405.1 uncultured bacterium | reverse complement strand
TGTTGATGTTGTTGTTGGAGTAGTTGAGGTAGTAGTTGTTGTTTCTGCTGGAGTAGATGTTTGATTTTGAGTTGTAGTTTCAGGTTCTACACCACCTTTTTCAGTGTTTTTGCCAATTCCAAAAAGAGATAATATAGTACCAAGTAAGCCTGTGCCTACTCCTAAGCCTAACATCCATTTTTCGCCTGTAGTAAGGCTAGTGTCTTGGCAACAGTTATAATTTCCGTAACCACCCATGAATATGTTATTATTATTTATGATAGTTGTTCTGCTCGGAATAACATTGCAACCGCCGTAGCCTCTGAATTGGCCGGCACGTAGCGGGTTATAGCTTATTGGTTTTGTTCTTGTTGGTGATACTCCGATGTGGTTCATACTCTTTCTCCGTATTTATACTCTTATATATATAAAGTATATAACGATTATATAATTGCCTTTTTAGTATAATTTTGCTTTACAATTGTTAACATTTTATGTCTAATATATATATTCCCAATATAAAAGCTCCCTCAACAGGGAGCTTTTATTTTTTTTAGTAATATTTACATTTTGCTAAGAATATTTTTCTGAAATGATTTTATCGTACGCATATCTGCTCATCATGCTGTTCTGGCTTACGTATGCCCAAGATAGTTTAGCTTTGCCTTGTTCAAAATCTGATTTCAGTTGTGTTATTCTTTTGTTAGTCTTTTCTATCTCTCCTTGGCTTGTAATTCCTCCTTGTACTTCTTTTACGACTGCTGCAAGCCCAAATCCTGATACTCCTTTTGCTTCTATTGTATCTCCTGAATATGGATTTGTAATTTTGGCTGTTTCACTGTTTTGAGTATTAAATTGTGACTTGCCTACTTTTATATTTGAAGTTTCTCCTTCTTTATAATATCTTTGTACAATTTCTGTTAAAGTATCTGTATCATGAACTATGCCCTTGATGTTGAATTTTATATCACCATTTTCATCTGTATAAATATTTGTTACGTTATTTTTTACATTATTTAAAGTTGATTGTGGAAGGTTATCAAATCCTAATTGTTCTAGCATATTTTTTAGAGCTTGGTCAAATTTTGCTCCATCATTTTTTGTTAAGTTAATAGTTTCTGGAGCTTCTTGCTCTTGTGTCTCAGATACTTGCTGCGGTGTATTTGTTGTATTTACCTTGCTTGAAGTTTCTGTTTTTTGAGTATTATTAGGTGTTTCAACTTTTGTTTCATTTGTACTTGCTGCTAGTGGCTGATTATTTGATGTAGCTGCAGATTCTGTATTTGTAGAAGTGTTTGGTTTTGTTTCTATTTTATTATTTGCAGATGAGTCTATGTTTAATGCATCCATAAGACTTTTTTGCTGAGCTTTAATCGCTTCAAGTTCATTTGTTATTGCATTCAATTGTGTTGAGTAATTTGGACAGTTACAACTATTCATAGGATTGTAATTCATTGAAGGATAGTATTGTTGATTATTATTGCCAAAACCAAAAATATTACCCAAAGTTCCCATAAACATGTTGGTTAATGATAAGCCGCCTAATAATCCCATACCTCTCCAAAAGCCGCCACCAAAGCCGTAATGGTGAATGTGATGTTTATGCATTGGTAATCCAACACCAAAATAGTTATTATTATTAATTATTGTTGTTTGTCTAAAAGGTATTCTAGGTCGCAAATTATTAAATACAACCATAATACTTTCTCCTTAATTATCCGATTTATATATATAAAGTATGTAAAATATGAATAATTGCTTTTTGGTGACTTTTAGAATTAATATTTCTTAATAATTTTAAATATCAAGTCCGCCAAAAACTTCAAGGGAAGTTTGTGCTTTTAATTTTGGATAATTATCAATATTTTGCGTTTTTACAAAATTTATTGCTTCATCTCTAGCTTGTTCTAAAATTTTTGCATCTTTAACTATGTCTGCAATAATTAAATCCGGCAATCCGCTTTGGCGTGTCCCTAAGAATTCTCCAGGACCTCTCAATTGCAAATCTTTTTCAGCTATTACAAACCCGTCATTTGTTTGTGTCATTATATTTAGTCTTTCTCTTGTTTCTTGGGATTTTGACGATGTGTGCAGGATGCAGTATGATTGTAGATTATTTCGTCCAACACGACCTCTAAGCTGGTGTAGCTGGGAAAGTCCAAAGCGTTCTGCATTTTCAATAAGCATTATTGTTGAATTTGGGACGTCAACTCCTACTTCTACTACTGTTGTTGAAACGAGGATATCATATTTTTTATCTTTAAAATCTTTCATGACCTGTTCTTTTTCTTCATTTTTGAGTTTGCCATGTAAAAGACCTATTTTGAACTGTGGAAAAACTTCGTTCTGAAGTCTTTCTGCTTCTATTGTTGCTGCTTTTGCAGATAGAGTTTCACTTTCTTCTATTAGCGGATATACCACATATGCTTGTCTGCCTGCTTCTATTTCTTTTTTTATAAGTTCATATACACCTTTATGAGAGGTTACGAGGGATGTTTTTATGGGTAGACGCCCTTTAGGGAGTTCATCTATTATTGTTAAGTCAAGATCTCCATGTACAGTGAGAGCAAGAGTTCTAGGTATTGGTGTTGCTGTCATTGTAAGCATTTGTGGGTTTTGAGATTTCTTTTTTAGTATATTTCGTTGTCTAACTCCAAATCTATGCTGCTCATCTACTACAATTGCACCTAAGTTATTAAAATTGATGTTTTCCTGTATTAGGGCATGTGTCCCCACTGCAATATGCATTTGTCCGTTGAGTAAATCTTTTTGAAATTTTTCTCGTGTTTTTTTATTTTGACTTCCTAAGAATAATCCTACACTTATTCCAAGTGGTGTGAGCCAGTTTATTAGGTTGTTGTAGTGTTGTTGTGCAAGAATTTCTGTAGGAGCCATTAATGCACCTTGATAACCGTTTTCTACTCCAGCAAGTAGCATAATTGTTGCTACTACTGTTTTTCCGCTTCCAACATCTCCTTGTAGAAGTCTTGCCATTGGTTTGTCGGAAGTCAAATCATGAAGAATTTCATTTACAGCTCTTTTTTGTCCTCCTGTTAGTTCAAATGGTAAATTTTTTATAAATTGTTGTACAAGTCCTCCAGGCATCGTTTTCAATGCAAGTGCAGAATGATTTTTAGAATTTAGCTCGCGAAGTTGTGCAAGTTTTAATTGGATTATAAAAAGTTCTTCAAAAATTAATGAATATCTAGCTTTTTCAAGCAATTCTTCTGTTTCTGGAAAATGAATTTGTTCTACAGCATCTTTTTTATTTAGTATACCGAATTTTTCTCTTATAAAATCAGGAATTATATCTTCTATTTGATTTTTGTATGTTTGAATTGCATTAAAAATTGCACGGCGTAAAACTTTTATGCTTAAATCTTCGCATACGGTATAAATTGGAACAATCCTTGCTATATTCAGGTTAGAATTTTTTCCATCTAAAAATTCTCCTGTCATAATTGAATAATTTGGTTTATCAATTGTTAGTTTATGGTCATAGTTATTTAGTTTTACTTTTCCTGAAATCATAATTGCAGCATTAACTGGAAATTGAGCTTTTATTCGTTCAAGCATGTATTGGTTTGATTTAGCTTGAAAAAAACTAAGTTCTAATTTCCCGCTTTCATCTGCTATTACAACTTTTATAACAGATAATTTGTTCTTTGTATTGAATGCTGAAACTGATTTTATATATCCGAATACAGTTGTATTTTCGCCTTCTTTAAGATTTTTTATTAGGGTTCTTGATGAATAGTCGATATGTTTTCTTGGAAAATATGTTATTAGATCTTGTGCTGTGTGTATTCCTAATTTATTTAGTTTATATGCTAGTTTAGGTCCAACACCTTTTATATACATAACATCAACTAAAGAAGGTTTTTTATCTTTAAATTTGTCTATGTAGTTCTTGTTTGAGTCAATATTGGAATCTTTTGCTTTTAATTCTGATTTTATAACTCGTACTAGATTGTCTATTGCTTTTCGCCTATTGTTAATATTATCAAATGGATATTGTTCAAAAGCTTCTATAATAACTGCCCATTTTGGATTTTTATTCGACAATTTATAATTTTTTTTAGCTTCTGATTTTATGAACCCTGAAAAAGGTTGTGTTTTTCCATGAATGTCAATATATTTGTATTTTATTTCAACTTCAATTGCTTTTTTTAATTGGTCTAAATTCTCTATCATATGGCTATTTCACTCTTAGAACTTCATAAATATCCATTTTTTTTGATTTCCCGCGTATTGTAACTTCACTTATTTTAATTACGTCAGTTAGTGAACAAACATATGAGTATGTAGAACTACTTATTAAAAAATTTGTTTTATATACCTTATTATAGCTCTCAATTCTGCTTGCAAGATTTACCATGTCCCCAATTACTGTATATTCGAGCCTTTTTTCTGATCCGATATTCCCAACGAAGGCTTCTCCTGTATTAATGCCTATTCCTATTTCAATTTTTGGTTTGCCCTCGTTTAGCCACTTATCTTGAAGCCATTCTACTTTTTTAAGCATTTCATATGCACATCTTACTGCATTGGCTGGGTGGTTAATATCTTGTATTGGCTCACCAAAAATTGCCATTACTGCGTCACCAATAAACTTATTTATGACACCATTGTACTTTGTGATAATTGGTTCAATTTCAGAAAAATACTCGTTCAAAATTTTTGATACATCTTCTGCAGACATTTTCTCACTCATGCTTGTAAAACCTCTTATATCTGCAAATAATACGGTTACATTAGCTTTCTTTCCACCTAGTTTTATATCATCTATGTTCTGTACTACATTTTGCATTATATCTTGAGAAAGATATTTACCCATTGCTTGTTTTATTTTTTCTTTATTTCTTCCTTCAAGAATAAATCTGTATGAATATCCAAACACCATTGTGCTTATCTGTGCAATAACCGGTGTTATGACAAGTGGTGCAATGTTATATTTAAAACATATTCCAGTTAGGATTACGTATATTACAGATACAAAAAGAAGAATCAGCAAAGAGATAATGAATGAAAAATTCATTATAACAGCAAAGCTTATAATTGACAAAAACCCTATTATAAATAAGTTTTGAGCAAAGGTTGTTTTGGTTATGAATTCATTGTCCATGTAATTATTTAATACTATTGCCTGATAATCAATTCCTGCATGATTGTAACTCATTGGTGTTGCAGTAACATCAGAGAGTCCTATTGCCGCTGCTTTAGCATTTGCTCCTACATAGATGACTTTATCTTTAAATTCATTAGGATCTATAATAGGTTTTTTCCCTGCTTTCAAAGCTTTTTCTGAATTAATAATATCAATTGCTGAATATTTTTTAAAGGAGTATTCGGTATTTGGGATAAATTTATAAAATTTTATATAATGTTTAACATTTCCGGATTCATTTACTGTTGGAATTTTTAATCCTGTTTTTTCATTGACAATGTATTTATCAGTTACTGTAATTTCATCAATATTATTTATGTACATATACGTACGTAGAGATAATGAGGGGTACAAAACTCCATTGTAAGTAATTAAATCATTAGATTTTCTTAAAATATCATCAAAATCTTTTGTTACATTTACAAAGCCGACTTTTGTCAAAGCATTAAAATATTTATCAGGGTATATTCCAATGCTGCTATAATATCCTGAAATTTTATATTTATTAGAACGTTCATCATTTATTTTTACTGCAAATTTTGACTGGAATTTGTCGTTATAAAATTCTCCTTTAAATCGGTCAGTAAATTCTGTGCCATAGGCCATATAACCTGCAATTAATTTAGGTGTATTTTTTACCGTAGAAAAAAATTCTTTATCTGATTGAGGATTTTCAATATCAAGAGTATGTAATACTGAATCAAATGCTATTGCCTTTGCAGTTGTATAATTTGAAAAGTAATTAAAAATATCACCATATAAAGCTCTTTTCCAAGGCCATCTATAAGTTTTTAGAGAATTATCATCAATTACAACAACTGCAATTTTTTCTGAACCTTCTTTTGATGCAGAAATATTTCTTGCAAACATGTCATAAAAACTGTTTTCCCAAAGTATAATAGATAAAAATGAAATTAAGGTAATTAAAAATAAGTATAGAAATCCAGCTTTTATAAAAAACATTTTTTGTTTAAATTTTTTCATTAAAAATCCCTCTTTATTATTTCATGATATAATAAATTCTAAAAAAAGGATAGATTATGAACAAAAATTTAATTGATATCATAAAAGAAGAGAAGATTTTTCCGATATTAAGATGTAATGATTGTCAAGTTGCTATTGATACTGCGAAAGCATTAATTGATGGAGGTGTAAAAGTTTTATAAATTAATGCAGAAAATCCTACTGTATATTCTGCAATTGAAGAAATTTCAAAGTATGCTGCTGTTTGTGCAGGTGGTATAATTACCTCAACACAAGCAAACGCTGCTATTATGTCAGGAGCTAAGTTGTTGTCATCTCCTATTTTTCATATGAATCTTGCAAAAATATCAAAAAATAAAAAAATTCCTTATATAGCAGGAACATCAACTGCAAATGAGGCATATACTGCTTGGAAAGCAAGAATTCCTTTGATTAAAATTTTTCCTATTACAGCAATGGGAGGTGCTATGTATATAGCTGATTTATTACGTCCGATGCCTTTTTTGGATATAATGCCTATTGGAAATGTAAAATTATCAGAAGTTAGAGATTACATAGATGCAGGTGCTTCTGCTGTCGGTGTTGGTAGAGATTTTTATGAAGGTTTTTCGTATTCAGAAATTACAAAAAGAGCTAATAAGGTTTTAATGGAATTAAAAGGTTAGTATGGAGCAAAAACTTGATATTATAACAATTGGAGAAAGCTTAATAGAATTATCCACTGATAAGTCAATAAGTGCTGCAGAGTGTTTATATAAATACTATGGTGGTGACGCTTTGGCAACTGCAATTGCAGCCCTTAGGGCAGGGTCTAATGTCGGATTTATTACTAGAGTGGGTAACGACCCATTTAAAGAATTTCTTCTTGATAGCTGGCAAAATGAGGGGTTGGATATTTCCCAAGTAAGGCTTTCAAATGAACCTAATGGTTTTTATTGTATAGCACGTCCTTCTATTAATGAGAAAGAAGTTGTTTATTACCGTAAGAAGATTGCACCTTCAAGGTTATCTTTGGAAGATATATCGCCAGATTATATAAAAAATTCAAAGATAGTATATGCTTCTGGTGTTACACAATCCCTTTCAATTTCTGCTGACGAGGCTGTATGTAAGGCTTTTAAAATTGCAAGAGAAAATGGTGTTACTACTGCATATGATCCTAATTATTATTCTCAAATTCTTTCTCAAGAAGATGCAAGAGAGGATTTTAATCATGTGATTGACTGTACAGATATTTTATTTATGAGTGCAAAACATGATACGGTAAATATCTTGGAACTTGATTCTATTGAAAATATTATTAAAAAACTTTGGGATATGGGTGTAAGTATAGTCATAATTAAATCAAGTGAAAATGGCGGGTATTACACAGGATATAATGGAAATATTTCTTTCACTGAATTCTACACTCATGATGTTATTGATACAACCTGTTCAGGAGATGTTTTTAATGGAGGATTTTTACATGCACTAACTCATGGCTTTTCACCTATTGAGGCTACTAAATTTGCTTCAATAATGGCAGGGCTTCAAGCAAAACAAGTTGGAGCGATTAAATCTATTCCTTATAAAGAACAAGTGTATAAAATTTATAAAGGAGAATTATAAGTTATGACAAAAGTTGCGGTATCAGGATACTATGGATTTAATAATTTTGGAGATGAAGCAATTTTGTCTGTAATTGTAAATAAATTGAAGTTTCTAAATGCTGATATAACAGTTTTTTCAAGTAATCCAAAGTTTACCAAAAAGAATTATGGGGTAAAAGCAGTTAAAACTTTTGATTTTTTTAATGTATTTTTAACCATAGTACAATCAGATGTCTTAATTTCAGGTGGTGGAAGTTTACTTCAGGACGTAACAAGTTCAAAGAGTATTTTATACTACTGTTTTGTTATCTTTCTTGCTATCTTGTTTCGTAAAAAAGTTATTATTTTTGCTCAGGGTATAGGACCTATCAATAAAAAAGTTAACCAAAAGGTTGTAAGTTTTTTATTAAAGCGTTGTTCTTATGTTTCAGTTCGAGATGATAATAGTTTTAAGCTTTTAAAAAGTTGGGGTATCAATTCAGAGTTAGTTTGTGATCCAATTTATTCTGTTGCGATTCCAAAAGTTCCTTCTTCAGGTTCAGTAGGTATACAGCTAAGAGATTATAAGACTATGAATTATAATCTGTTGACTAAGTTAGCTGAGCAAATTGTAATTGAATTTAGCGATAGAAAAATTGAAATATTTTCATTTCAAAATAGCATAGATTTAGATTTATGTAAAAAATTTGAAGGTATACTAAAAGCATTAAATCCTGATATTGATACTGAAGTTATTCCTGCAAAACCCTTGAAAGATACAATAGAAAGATTGGCTAGTCTTGATTATCTTATTGCTATGCGTTTTCATGCTATATTAGTTGCGTTAATGGCAGGAATTAAAACATGTGCAATTAGCTATGACATTAAAGTTGATAAGATAGCAGATGAAGCTAAAATCCCTGTAATATCAATGGATGCTAAAGAAAATTTTCAGGAAATTTTTAATGAATTACAAAATCTTAAAAATGAAGATTTAATTAAGTACGCAAAAACTAAGAGTTTTAATTGGGAAAATTTTGAAAAATTCTTTTAGTAGTTTTAATTGTTCCCGAATAGGTTTTTATATCCTGCTCTTAGTTGAATATCAGCTTCATTTTGTCCGCTTTCTGCAAGTTTTTCTGAAATTGGTGCAAAGTCATTAGAAGAGATCTCACCATTATATTTTCCTGTTGATTTATCCGCATCCACTGCAGCAAACATTGCAGCTGTTTCTTTCCAATCAACTGATTTATCACCATTTTGATCAAGTTTACTGAATGCTATTTTTGCACTTTCTTTCATTATTGCAAGTTTTTCGTTATATTCTGCTTTTTCTTCCGCAGTTGCATTTGGATCAAGTTTTGGCATATCATTAGCGACTGTGTAATTTATAAATTCTTCTTCTGATATGTACCCATCTTTGTTGCCAGAATTTGTATCCATTGTCATTAAGTATGATTTTGCCAAATTACTTATTCCAGTTTTGTACTCTTGGGCAACATTTTTAGAATCTTTTCCTTCTTTTTGTCTGCTTTTCCAAGAATCAGACATAAATGAAAATACTTTATCTTTTATTGTTGTTCCATTTTCTGTAAACATTTCTTTTGTTGCTTTTTCAAAGGCTTTCCCTTGATTAGTGTCTTGATTTTGTGAAACGGCATCTGCTTTTTCAGATTTAGTTTTAATTTCTCCATTGTTTATTTTTGAAGCTTGTAAAGACATCAAATCTCTTTGAGCAGCCATTGCTCCTTGCATATATCCCATTTGAGTTGCATATGTCGTATCACAATTATACATCCCATATCCATAATTGTTTGTCATAGGAAATCCATAACCTTGGAATATGCTTTGTGAATGATAACAACCGCCTCTCATTGCTTTGTATGCAAGCACACTACCGGCTAAGCCAGTCCCTAAATTTATTAAACTCATTCCAAGCTTTTTTAAATCTCTTATCATACTTTCCTTTATCTATTTTTTATATATATAATAAGTAAATAATATATAAAAAATTGCTTATAATTTTTATATATTTTATTTATTCCCGGTAAAACCTGTATTATTACGCTAAAAAATAAACTTAATAATTCTTAATTTTTTTATAATTTATTTTTATTGACAAAAATTTTTGTTTAAGTTATTATAAATACATTGAGATTAGCTGTTAGAGCTTATTTCAAAAGAATAAAAGATATTTGCCCTGGTGGCGGAATCGGTAGACGCGTCGGACTTAAAATCCGGTTGGAGTTAAATCCAGTGCCAGTTCAAGTCTGGCCCAGGGCA
>CASECH010000005.1 GCA_949286405.1 uncultured bacterium | reverse complement strand
TTCTTGATATATATAACATTTTAACATATCTAATTGCACTTATCAAGTTTTTTATATATATTATTTATAGAGAAATTTTAAGGAGAGACTATATGCCAGCTAAAACATCAAAAAATGAATTGGAAAATGAATTATTCAAAAGTGTTTATGAAAAAACTCCTGACTATATAAAAGAGCTAAATCTAATGGACTTTTCAAACAAGGGAGAATTTTTATTTACATTAAAAAAAGAACACTTATATCCATATGATGAAAAAACAAACCCAGAAGGATTAAACTTAAAAGAATGGTTTGCAAATTATGCAAAAGAAGCAAAAGTTTCAACTGCTGGCATAAGAGGACCGCAAAATATTCTATATCCTCAAGATACAAGATTTCCAATTAACCTTGTGGGAATAGTTCTTGCGACCCTTGCTAAAGCTCTTGTTGCAAAAGAAAAATACCCAAACAAAAATATTCTAAAAATTGCTGGCCGAGAAGTTCGATATAATTCAGAGCTATTCTTGGATGCAATAGCAAGAATTCAAGCAGCTAACGGAATAAAAACTCTTGTTGCAAAAGATAAAAAAACTATCCCAATTTGGCTAGCTTCTTTTTTAGCATTCAAACTGGATCTACTTGGAGGAGAATATATTACTTCAAGTCACGGAATTTCTGTTAAAAATGCGACAAAAGACTTAAACTCTCAAGGTAGTCAATATTTACCGGAAGAATCTTTGGAATTCGTAAATAAAATCCAAGAAATATTCGAAAAAACAGAAAAAGATGGTAAATATGAAATTAAAATTGCTGCTGAAGATAATCCGTTAATTGATGAAAGCATAATGGAAAAACTTAATGATGGCGTAGATTTATATGTAGAGTACTTAAAATCAGGTGTGGCTCAAAAAATTAACCTGGATTTAATTAAAACAATAAAAGATAAAATTGTCATTGAAAACGTAGGTGGCTCTGCATATAGAACACTTAGCAGAGTCCTTGAAAAACTTAATATTTCTGATAAATTTACTTGGTTCAACACAGAAGAAGATCCATTTTTCCATTCTATCGGAAAATATGACCACACACCTAAAGGAGAAAAAGCATTTTATGATTATTCAGTAGATGCAACTGTAATAGGCAAAAGAAAAGATGGAGAAAAATTTTTCCCTGTAATTGAAACTATGCATTATCAAGAGAAACTAAAAAATATGCCTGTTGGCACAGCAGTTTTGATTACCGATCCAGACCATGACAGACTTACAATTACTCAGACTGAATATGCATGCACAATCCCAGAACTTGAAAAAGCTGGAATTGATTACATTAAAATAAATGAAGATATAATACTTACAATCTTCACAGCTAACCAAGCATTTTTAATGCTGATGGATTTTTGGTCTAAACAACTTAAAGCTCAAAATCTATGGAAAAATCATCCAAGATTTATGATAAAAACAACTGCTTCAGCACTTTCTTGGGATGAATGGGCTAAAAATCAGGGGGTAAAAGTAGTTAACGTACCTGTTGGCTTTAAAGAAATTGCAAACATAATGAAAAAAGTTGAACTTAAACTTAAAAACTCACCTGATAAAGAAGTAATTATAGATGATGTATTCGGCAACGAGATTAATCTTGGCATCAACCCTAGATTACTATTTGGCGGAGAAGAATCTGGCGGAATGATTATGGGAACAGAAGAATTAATTCAATCCCTAGCAGGTAGAAAAGCTATTGCAATGAGAGAAAAAAGTGCAACTGAGGCAATTATTGTAGCATCTGCCTTAATTGCTAAACTTCAAAAAGAACAAGTATCTCTATCAGAATACCTGCAAGAAATTTTTGAAGAAAACAAAATCATCGGCAAGTTTGATACTCGTGTAGATATAGCATATTACAATGAATCAGAACCTGATATTAATAAACTTAAAGAAGCTAAAATTGAAGGTGAAAAGAAAAGAACAAAAAATGACTTGTTCTACCTTGCAATGGCAATGGGCGTAAAAGAAGGTATTATGACACTAGATGATGTCAAAGAAATACTTAATGATGCGTTTAAAAGCCTTATTTTCGATAACCTTATATCAATTAAGTTTGTCGGAGATGGTACATACCTAGAATTTAGCGACAAATATATCGAAATAAGACCGTCAGGTACAGATGCTAAAACTAAAGCCTATGGTGGCGGCAGCGATAAATCTGTTATTGAAACTTACGCAAACGTACTTGGAAACTATTCAGGAGATGTAACAGAGCTATACAAAAAATATATCTCAGAAGATTTTTACAACAAAACAAAAGATAAAGCAATGGACTACTATTTGAAATTTGTTGATAAAGATGCTAATAATGAACCATTTGTCATTCCTGAATATAAATTCTAAATAAAATAGAA
>CASECH010000004.1 GCA_949286405.1 uncultured bacterium | reverse complement strand
CTGGTAGAGTCTTTAGCTGAATTATATAATCAGCAATATCAATCCCTTTTATAGCCGCATATTTTAAAGCTAACAAAGTACAACACAGCATTTGTGTAGTTAAAGATTTTGTAGCCGCTATACTTCTTTCTTCTCCAGCATGACAATCAATTTGAAAATCAGAAGCCTGCCATATAGTAGAACCTTTTTTATTAGTTATGCATAAAGTTCTAACTCCAAATTCTTTAGCTCTTTTTAAAGCTTTATTAGTATCAGTAGTTTCACCTGACTGTGTAATAAAGACATATAAAATATCACTGTCATGAGGAACTGCTGATTTTAATAAAAATTCACTTGAATACATAGCACGAGCTTCAACATCTGCAATATCTCCAAATAAATCCGCTGCATATCTTGCACAATGGTAAGAAGACCCACTTGCAACAAGTACGACTTTTTGAATATCAGTAGGAACATCAAACAGTATATAATTACTATCATTTACATGAGTAGAAAGCAGATGATCTAAAATATCTGCCTGCTCAAATATTTCTAACTCCATACTGGATTTTTCTTCTTTTTTTTCAAAAAACATAAACTTCCTCATTTTCAAAAAGGTTAAGCAGTACACTGCTTAACCTAAAATTTCTTTTAACAAATCATTAACAGCTTTAGGATTTGCTCTACCTTTAGTTTCTTTCATCACTTGACCAACAAAGAAACCTAAAAGCTGAGTTTTACCATTCCTATATGCTTCTACTTGAGGAGCATTAGCGTCAACAACTTTTTGAACAATTTCTTTTAATGCACCCTCATCAGAAATTTGGCTCAAACCGCGTTTTTCAACAATTTCTGAAGCTTTAGTACCATCTTTCATCATGTCAATAATGATCTGTTTTCCTATGTTATTTGAAATAGTATTTTTCTCAATCAAACTAATTAATTCTGCAAGATTTTCAGGAGTTAATTTAGTTTCACTAATTTCAATTTTTTCTTCTTTTAAATAAGCAGCAATTTCACCCATAATAAAGTTTACAGCGATTTTTGGAGTTGCTCCTAATTTTAAGACTTCATCAAAGAATAGTGCCAATCCCATTTGTTCAACAATTACACTTGCATCATATTCACTTAGACCTAAACTCATATAACGTTCACGTTTTTGTTGAGGTAATTCAGGCATTGTATCCTTAATTCTTTGCACCCATTCTCTTGAGATTTTTAAAGGCATCAAATCAGGTTCAGGGAAATATCTATAATCATGAGCATCTTCTTTTCCTCTCATAGAACGTGTTTCTCTTGCGTTGTCATCCCATAATCTTGTTTCTTGAACAACTTTGTCACCTTCTTCAACAATTTCTATTTGTCTGTCAATTTCATATTCAATAGCTCTTTGCAATGCTGAAAAACTGTTAACATTTTTAATTTCTGCACGAGTTCCAAATTCTTTTGAACCCTTTGGCATAATAGAAATATTAGCATCACATCTCATAGAACCTTCTTCCAAGTTTCCATCACAAACACCGATGTATCTAACAATATTTCTTAATTCTTCCATATAATTTCTTGCTTCTTCAGATGATCTCATATCAGGTTCAGAAACAATTTCCAACAAAGGAGTTCCAGCTCTGTTAAGATCTACCAAAGAGTAACTTGAGCCAGCAAGGCCATCAGCACCAGCATGAACAAGCTTACCAGCATCTTCTTCTAAGTGAGCACGAGTAATACCTATTCTTTTGCCTTTTACATCTATATGACCATTTACACAAATAGGTTCATCATACTGTGATATTTGATAACCCTTTGGTAAGTCAGGATAAAAATATTGTTTTCTATCAAACTTACATCTTTCCGGGATTTCACAATTCAAAGCTAAACCAGTTAAAATCCCCATATTAACGACTTCTTTATTTAATACTGGTAAAACCCCAGGCATACCTAGAGTAATAGGACTGGTCTCTGAATTTGGTTCCTTACCAAACTCACAACCATCCGGGGCAAATATTTTTGACTTAGTTTTTAACTGTGCATGAACTTCAAGTCCGATAACTACTTCATATTTATCTCTTAAATTTTCCATAAACTCTCCTTGTACAAGTATCTCTTACAATAATTCTAGCACAAAGAAATATTTATGTGAAATAAATACAAATAATCTCTACCTTAGACCTTAGATGTTATCCATTATATGTAATAGTCCAGAATGCAATTTTACGTTATGAACTCGAAGATACTCAACACCATGCTCTATCGCTAAAGCATTTAGAGCAATAGTATAGATATCCTTTAAAGCGTTATCTTTCTCCTCAATACCTAAAAAACTTTTTCTTGAAATTCCTAACATACAAGGACATCCCAAAGAATAAAATTCTTGTATATGTTTTAATAATTTAAAGTTATCTTCCCTTGTTTTACCAAAACCGATACCTACATCAATAATAATATTTTCTTTTTTGATACCTATACTAACAGTTTTTTGAATTTTATTCATCAATGAAAAATATATTTCATCTAATAAATTATCATACAAAGGATTATCTTGCATATTTTCAGGAGAACCCTTTGAGTGCTGAATTACAACTTTTACTCCATACTTTGCAATGATATCAACCATTTTAGAGTCATAATCAAAGCCAGAAACGTCATTTATAATTCGAGCACCAGCTTTTATACATTCTTCAGCAACAAAAGAACTTCTCGTATCAACACTAATTTCAATCTTATCTTTTGCAAACCTTATTATCGGCAACAATTTTTCTAGCTGTATATAATCTGCAACAGGTACAGAATACGGCCTTGTTGATTCAGCACCAATATCAATAATATCAGCTCCATCATCTATCATTTCTAAAAGATGTTTTTTAGCACTTTCAACATCATTATACAAACCTCCATCAGAAAAAGAATCAGGAGTTAAATTCAAAATTCCAACAATTTTAGTTCTTTTAGAGGCTTTTGTATCTATAAACTGGGTCAATTTATCCCCAAGATATCTTAATCCAAAAGGTTGTGCTTGAAGTTTTTGTGCAATCTTTCTAATCTGAGAAAAACTTCCACCAATTATGCAATCTGATTTTTCTATTTTACCTGTAATAACCTCTCTATGAGTTGCACAATCTGCACCTACTGTAAGTGCAGTTTGTTTTATTATATTAGCTTGAGCAGGAGTTACATCATAGATTTTGATGTTTTTATATCTAAATTTTTCAACAGCTCTATGCACATAAGACTTATCAAATCCTATGTTCTTAACCTCAAATTCTATATCATCAGATAAAATCTCTTTTAAAATAAACTCAGACATATAGCAATTTTATCACGATATAAATATTATCACAAGTTACAAAACTAATCATTATCAAACTTTTGGTATTTGTTAATTGAATCAAGTGTAAATTTAGCTATATCACCAAGGCCTGTAACTAGAGTAACAAACCCAAAGCCATAACCAGCTAAACCTGCACCCCATCTAAATGCACGACTTTCTAAAAGAGGTTTTACAAATCTTGAAGCCTTAACAGTTCTACCCCACTCTATTATAGAACCCTTTGTACTAGAATAAGCATTCTTACATTTTCCCCAAAGTCCTGTAGCTTTTTTAGTCGCTTGTCCTACATTTTTAAGAGCTATAGAACCTTTTTCTAGCTCTTTTGATGCCTTACCGGCTTTTCTAAACATATCAACTTTCTTACCGTTTGATAATGCTGCAGAAGTTGCAGCGACTGCTCCTCCACCTTTTACAGCATCTTT
>CASECH010000003.1 GCA_949286405.1 uncultured bacterium | reverse complement strand
TATGGTCTATTTTAAGAGGAATTATGCTTGAACTTTTGAAGTGCTTTTGCTGAATAACCAAGTTCCTGCTGCGATTACACCAGCTGCGATTGCACCCCATTTGCCAGCTTTCTTAAGTTTATAGTTTTTCAATCCGTTTTCACAAGCTTTTGTGATATCGTCTGTCAAACCTGCATTGAATACTTTTTGATCTTTATCCCAAAGTTTGAATACATCATCAAATATTGCAGATGCATCTTTTACTGCTGTTTTTTGTGTTTTAATTTTATTTTTTATTTCAGCTTTGATAAATTCTTTAGGTTCTGTAGGAATAGCACTTGTTAAATAGTTTTGAATATTTGTTTTAGTTGCAGCTTCATCTACTCCTTTTAGTCCAAAATCATCTGCATGTTCTAATAGGAATTTTTTCAAAGTTGCTGCTTTTTTATCAGGAAGAGCTTTGAAAGTTTCTTTCAATTTTTGATACTGTGCAAGTTTTTTGTTTTGTAATGCAACGTCAAATTTATCGACTTTTCCTGAAACTTCATTTAAGATTTCTTTTAAAGCTTTACCTGCATCTTCTTTCGTGTTAGCAAGACCTTTACTTGCAAGATAGTCTGAAGCTTCTTTGCTTAGTTTTGAAGCATCTCTTGATTCCATAAATTCTGTTAAGTTTTTAATGGTTTCTTTTTTTAGGTTTCTTGAATCAAGAGCTTCTTTCCAAGCGTTTTGTGTAAGATTTTTTACATATTCTTTGTTGAATTCTTTTGTAAATCCTTGTGTCAATTCTTTTTCGCCTATCGGACTTGAGTTAAAGAAGTATGTACCTGCACCTGTCGCAGCACCACCAATAGCTCCATATAGAACTCCTTTTCCAAGACTAGAACCTTCTTGTTTTTGGAAAGTGTCAGCTTGCGGCTGTCCATAACCATAGTTTGTTGGATAGCTGCCCATTCCTGTTTGTAGTCCGCCTGCTGTTTGTTTGAAATACTGTGATGCCATGAAATCATCACTTAATGCATTGTAGTATGCACCATAATTGTTTCCAATTCCTAATGACATAACCTAACCCTAAACCTTTCAATAATTTTTATAACCTAACCTTGTATATATAAAAAATTTTTGTTTAGGGAAATTGCTATTTTAATCGTAAATATGTTAAGAAATGTTTACAATTGAAGTTGGGTAAATAATTTTTCAAACTCTGGGAATGATATATCAACCCATTCAAAACCATTAATAGCAATAGGTTTTTGAGTTATTAGTCCTGCGACATAAAAGCTCATTGCAAGTCTATGATCATGATATGTTTCAACTTCTGCGTTCCCAATAAGCTCTTTTTTTCCATTAATAATAAAACCGTCCGGGGTTTCTTCGATATCTGCTCCGATTTTTTTTAATTCATTTACAACAGCTTTTATTCTGTCAGATTCTTTGTTTCTTAAATCTTGTGCATCTTTTACGATTGTTGTTCCTTGTGCTTGGGTTGCAAGTACTGCTATTACTGGCAGTTCATCGATTAATTTAGGGATAATTTCTCCTTCGATTGTACAGGCTTTTAAATCAGAAGAGCAAATTTCGATATCTCCTACTTCTTCTCCTGCTAGTATCCTTTTATCAAGAATTTTTATATTAGCTCCCATTTTTTCTGCAACTTCAAGAATTCCGGTTCTTGTAGGGTTAAGACCGACATTTTTTAAGATAATTTTAGAGCTTGGTACTATAAGAGCTGCAACAATGAAAAATGCAGCAGAAGAAATATCCCCGCAAATTTCTATTTCTTTTGCTTCTAATGGAGATTTTTCAATTGTTGTTGTATTTTTATCAGTATAAATTTCAGCTCCCATATATTTAAGCATTATTTCAGTATGATTTCTCGAAGTATGTGGCTCTGTAAATATTGTTTTACCTTGAGCAAAAAGACCAGCTAGCAAAATACATGATTTAACCTGAGCTGATGCCAGTTTTGAGTTGTATTTAATACCTTCAAGTTGTGTTCCAAATATTTCTAACGGAGCTTTGTTTTCGTTAGAATTGATTTTTGCTCCCATAAGTGATAATGGCTCAATAACTCTTTTCATTGGTCTTTTAGACAAGCTTGCATCTCCAATAAGAGTCGAGTTGAATTTTTGTCCGGCAAGAATACCTGACATAAGACGCATTGTGGTCCCAGAATTTCCACAGTCCAAATTCTTCAATGAAGCTTTTAAGATACCTGTTGAAGTTAATTTTAATGTTGCATCATTTATAAATTCGTATTCAATTCCCAAAGAACTGCATACTTTAAGAGAAGAATGTGGATCTTCTCCTTTTGAAAAGTTTTTGATAAGAGAAGTCCCTTTTGCAAGTGATGCAAACATAACTGCTCTGTGTGAAATTGATTTGTCCGAAGGTATAGTTACTTCGCCTTTAAGTCCGTTTAAATTTTTATTAACAATCTTTTGCATAGTACTTATTCTAGCATATAATAATATTTATGGAGAATATTTTTATTGAAACAGAAAGATTAATTTTAAGAAAGATGGAAGACACAGACTTTAAGATTTTAGCTTCCATGTTGAAAAATCCTCGTGTAATGTATTCTTGGGAGTATGTTTTTGAAGATATTGATATTCTTGCTTGGATAAAGAAAAATCGAGAGTATTATTGGAAATATGGTCTGGGCTTTTTTCTTGCTGTGGATAAAACATTAAATGAAGTTGTCGGTCAAATAGCTTTGATGCCTGATAATATTGAAGGTGTTGATTATTACGAAATTGGTTATATGCTTCGTGAAGAATTTTTTCATCAAGGTTATGCAAGGGAAGCAGTGAAAGCAATGATAGAATATGCTTTTGCAAATCTTGATACAGAGTCAGTTATTTTTGAAATACGGCCTGAAAATATTTCATCCATAAAAGTTGCAGAGTTTTTTAAAGCAAAAGTGACAGGAGAGTTTGTAAAAAATGTTCAAGGCAAAAAGATGAAACATTTAATCTATACTTTGAAAAAAGAAGATTTTGTGCTAAGCTGAAGAAAACTTATATAGAGAGGTGTCCGAGCGGTTTAAGGTGCAATCTTGGAAAGGTTGTGTGGGAGCAATTCCACCGAGGGTTCGAATCCCTTCCTCTC
>CASECH010000002.1 GCA_949286405.1 uncultured bacterium | reverse complement strand
CAATTCTTTCACATTATTTACGGTACATGTTAATTTGTCAATTGTAGATTTTACATTTATTAACGTTTCGTCCGTAAACGGGGTATCGCCAATAAATTCTTTAATTTGTTCTAAAGAAAAATGGCTGTCGGTAACAAGAAAAACACTCAATAAATTTTTTTGCGCTCTTTGTGCAATTGTTAAATTTTTCTTTACAATTTTATTAACATTAGTTTCAATATTTTGTGTATTTGATGTTATTCTGTTTGCTTTTTTAACTTCTCTTAAAAGAGCATTTTCGTCTATTGCTAGTGTATTTGCAATCATTCTAGTATATTCTGATTGAACGATTGCATTTTTTATTTCTTGTAAAAGAGGAATAATTTGTTTTACTAAACGAGTTTTTTCTAATGGAGAATTTGCATTCACTCTTTCTTTTAAAATACTGTTAAGTTGAAAATCAAGTAAAAGCGGAGCATTTTGCATATATTCTCTATAACTTTCAGCTCCTACAGAGCGAATAAACTCATCAGGGTCTTTTCCTTCTGGTGGTGCTATTACTCTAATTTCACATGAATATTTATCTTCTGACGTTGACATATAACTTTCATCAAATTGTTTAATATTTCCTAATCCAGTGAAAGCTTCTTTTATTAATTCAGCATTTCTGTTTGTTGCTTTTTGACCTGCATTGTCGGTATCAAAAGATAGGTAAATTTTTCTTGAGGATGTATATCTTGAAAGTAATTTGATGTGTTCTGAAGTAAGTGATGTTCCACAAGATGCAACAGCATTTTCAATACCATGTGCTTGTGCTGAGATTACATCAAAGTATCCTTCCATTAGAATAACACTGTCATATTCTTTAATCGCATCTTTTGCAGTATAAAGACCATATAAGATTTTACTCTTGTTATAAATCAAAGAATCAGAAGAATTTAAATATTTTGGCATTTGATCTTTTTCTACAGCTCTTGCTCCAAATGCAACATATTCTCCGAATTCATTTTGTATCGGAATAATAATTCTGTTTCTAAATCTATCTATATATTTAGATTCTTTTCCGGCAGAAATAAGTCCTGCTTTTTCAAGAACTTCATCGCTAAATTCACTTTTAAATCTTTCGTAAAAAGTTGTATATGCTTTTGGTGCATATCCAAGTGTAAATTTTTCAATAATATCTTTAGTGATGCCTCTATCTGTAAGATATTGCAAAACTTTTGTAACTTCAGGTGATTTATCTTGTAAAAGTCTGAGATTATAAAATTCTGCAGCTTTTTGACAAGCTTTAATCATTTCTTCTTTTAGGCCTTTAGATTCACCATTTTTGACGTAATTTTTAGGCATTTCAAGCCCAAATTTACTAGCTAATTCTCTAATTACGTCAATAAACTCTTTATTTTCTGTTTTCATTATGAAGGTAAGTGCATCTCCACCTTCTCCACAACCGAAACATTTAAAAATGCCAAGATTAGGGTTAACAGAAAAAGAAGGTGTTTTTTCCTTGTGAAAAGGACACAATCCCCAATAATGTCCGCCTGATTTTTTTAGTATAACTTTTTCAGAAACAACTTCTACAATATCAAGTCGGTCTTTTATTTGTGAAATTAATTCTTCCAGTGTGTTAGCCATAATTCTATTTTAACATCAAAAAAATCTAATTCAAAAAAAATAGTACTCTAAAAGTATGATTTTATCTAATTTTCAACCGAAATAGCCTGACAGGGTAATTGTAAGGTTTGTAGTAGCATATAGTATTAATAATATGCAAGAGTTAATCAGTAAAGCTGAAAATGAAAACATAATTTTTGTTGAAGACTTCAGAGAATTAAAAGGGGTTAAAAATCTTGCTCTTAAAAAATTATGTATAATAAAAACTGATTTTAAAAATATAAATCAGATAAAAAAATTTTGCAAAAATCACTCAAATTTAGAAGTCTGGATTGCATCAGAAGAGATATCAAGAAAGAATATTCTTTCAGCAAATTCTTGCGGTGTTAAAAATGTTATAAAGTATCCAGTAGATACAAAATTAATCCATGATTTTTTTAGAAAAAAAGGTAAAAAAACTGAAATAAAAAGGGTTTCTACATCAAATTATTATTTGAAAGGTTTAAAAGTAGCAATTGTTGATGATAATCAAATGAATGTTGATTTGTTAAAAGAAACATTATCTGATATGGGATTAGAGTTATCAACATTCACCAAACCGTTAGAAGCTGCAAAAGTAGTTGAATATAATAAATATGATCTTTTTTTACTAGATATAATGATGCCTGAAATGTCAGGTTTTGACCTAGCTGAAATAATCAAAAAAACAAAACTTAATTCAGATACTCCTATTATTTTTATATCTGCACTTAATGATCCTGAAAATAAAATTAGAGGTTTTGATTTAGGTTCGTATGCTTATATTGAAAAGCCATTCAATGTCAATGTAGTACGTTCACAAATTTATAATGCATTAAAAATAAATTGTTTAAGAGAAGCTTTAAACGATAGAAAAGAAACTTTTTTAGCTATGGTAACTCATGATTTGAAAACACCTGTAAATGCAGAAATATGTGCACTAGAGTTACTGTTAAAAAATAACGGGTTAGAATTAAATGAAATGCAGCATGAAATAATTAAAGATATTTTAGGAGCTGCAAAATATATGAAAAATTTAGTTGATAATATTCTTCATAAATATAAAGTTGATAATGAAAATTTAAAACTAAATAAAAAACAAGCCTCTTTAAAACTTTTAATTGCAGAATGCATAGAAGAAACAAAATACTTATTTGAAGAAAAGCATCAACAATTAATATTTAATTGCAGTTCAAGAAATAGTGAAACAATGGTAGATTGTATAGAGATAAAAAGAGTTATTCAAAATCTTTTATTTAATTCTGTTGAATATGCTTATAAAAATTCTAAAATATCGATGGAATTGTATGAAACAAAAACAGACTTTGTTTTTTCAATAAAAAATTTCTCACATGGTATAGATATTGCAAATCCAAATGATGTTTTTGAAAAATTTGTGACTCTGGCAGAACAAAACAAAAAAACAGGAACAGGATTAGGTTTATATATTTGTAAAAAAATAATAGAAGCTCATGGTGGAAATATTTATGCTGAAAGTAAAATTGATGATTATACAAAATTTACTTTTACTCTCCCAAAAATGAATATTTGAACAAAATATTGATATCAACTGTTTTTCAAATATAATATAGAATATGAAATATAAAGAGAATGTAAGAAATTTTTGTATAATAGCACACATCGACCATGGAAAGTCAACTCTGGCAGATCGCTTGCTTGAACAAACAGGTACTGTTGCTCAACGAGATATGCAAAACCAAATTCTTGACTCAATGGATATTGAGCGTGAAAGAGGTATTACGATTAAATTAAACGCTGCAAGGATGAATTATAAAGCAAAAGATGGAAAAGATTACATCTTAAATCTTATTGATACTCCAGGTCATGTTGATTTTTCTTATGAAGTATCTCGTTCTCTTGCTGCATGTGAAGGAGCTTTGTTGATAGTTGACGCAACTCAAGGTGTTGAAGCTCAAACTCTTGCTAATGTTTATTTGGCAATTGAGCAAGATTTAGAAATAATTCCTGTAATAAATAAAATAGACTTACCTTCTGCAGATGTAGAAAGAGTAAAAGCAGAAATAGAAGAAGTTTTAGGTATAGATTCATCTTTAGCTATACCTGTAAGTGCAAAAACAGGTGAGGGAATTCAAGATGTTCTTGAGGCTGTTGTTGATTTAATACCTCCTCCTGCTGATACAACTGAAAAACCTCTTAGAGCACTTGTTTTTGATAGTGCTTATGATCAGTATTTAGGTACTCTTTGTTTTTTCAAAATAGTTGATGGAAAAATGAAACTTGGTGACAAAGTTAAATTTATGGCATCAGGTAAAGAGTACGAAATAGTAGAACTAGGATATCTTACTCCAACAAGAGTTCAAGTAGATGAGTTGGTATGTGGTGATGTAGGATATTTTGCAGGATCTATCAAAGAGTTGACAAGATTTGTGGGTGATACTATTACTCATATAGAAGCTCCTGCAGCAGAACCTTTGCCTGGTTATAAAGAAGCTTTACCAATGGTTTTTTCAGGCATGTATCCTGTAGATAATGATGAATATCAGGATTTAAAAGAAGCTTTAGAGAAGTTAAAACTAAATGATAGTAGTATTACGTTTGAACCAGAGACTTCTTCTGCATTAGGTTTTGGTTTTAGATGCGGTTTTTTGGGAATGCTCCATATGGAGATTGCTCAAGAAAGATTGGAGCGAGAATATAACCTTTCATTAGTAACCACTGCTCCATCTGTTGTGTATAAAGTTTACAAAACAAATGGTGAAATGGTGGAAATTGATAATCCTGCAAATTTACCACCGGCACAAGTTAGAGATTATATTGAAGAACCTTATGTAAAAGTACAAATAATTACTCCAAATGATTATGTGGGAACTTTGATGGATTTGTGCCAAACAAAACGAGGTATATTCATTAATATGTCTTATATAGATAAAGTAAGAGCAAATTTGGAATATGAAATACCTCTGAGTGAAGTTATTACAGATTTTTATGACCAACTTAAATCAAGGACAAAAGGTTATGCAAGTATGGATTACGAGTTCAAAGACTACAAACGTTCTAAGTTGGTAAAACTTGATATTATGCTTGCCGGTGAGGTAGTTGATGCTTTATCTGTAATATGTCATGAGGATAGTGCTTTTTACATCGGACAAAAACTTACTACAAAATTGAAAGATATTATTCCTCGTCAATTGTTTGAAGTACCTATCCAAGCAGCAGTTGGAGGAAGAGTTATTGCAAGAACAAATATTAAAGCAATGAGAAAAAATGTTCTTGATAAATGTTATGGTGGCGATATTTCTCGAAAAAGAAAGTTGTTAGAAAAACAGAAAAAAGGTAAAAAACGCATGAAATCAGTAGGTCGTGTGGAAGTCCCACAAGAAGCTTTTATGGCCGTATTAAGTTTAGATGATGAATAATAATTAAATTAACCCTAAATCTCGAGCTTTCATCGCAGCTTCTGTTCTGTTCGTAACCCCAAACTTTTTGAAAATCGCACTAATATGTGCTTTTACAGTGTGATGAGTGATAAATAATTCTCTTCCGATTTCTTTGTTAGAGAGTCCTTGGACTATTTTTAGTAAAACTTCAAATTCTCTTGTTGTTAATTCCTTATTCTTCTTTATACCGTAAGTGTTACTATACCCTGACATCCCCCAGCTCCTTTCAGATAGTAGCTTACTTCTTAATCGTATCAAAAGACGCCGGCATAGATATTAGCCATTTGTCTGGTTTTTTGTTCAAAAACATTAAAATTGCTCTCTAAAAACACTTTAAGCAATAAAAAGTATATAAAAAATATATTACAAAATGTTACAAGATATACAAAAAATATAACAAAACATGCAATTTTACAAATAAAAAATACTTTATATAAATATGGAAATCAATTTTAAGAGAGGATACAATAAAGAGTATTAAGATGTAAACGATTGTAACAAAAGTTATTAAAATATGCTTTTTTATTAAAGATTATTAAATAACTAACCGATGTATACAATGTGAGTAAATATGGAGAACTAAAAAATGGTTGATGGAATCAATGGAAAATTTAGCAAAGGATTAAACTTCTTTACACAAAAAGAACTATCTAAAAACGAAGAAACAAAAGAAGTAAAACAAAATGTACCTGTTGGTAAACAGACAGAAACAAAAGAATTAGGAGATGATTTATTAGATCCTAGATATTACGCAAGTGCTTTAGGTTTTGTAAAACAAGGATCAGCGTTATCTCCAGAGAAAAAGCAAGATTATGCTTTGTTATCTGAAATATCAGGTTTGAATTTACCTACACCTACAGCTGCTCAATATGCGAGTGTTGCGGGATTTACAACATCTTTCCAAAAAGATATAGATACTTTATCAACAACAAATAACGCAAAGCAATTATTTGCATCAAGCGAGTTTGAAGCTTTGAATAAACAATTTGGTATTTCATAAACCAACTTATAAATAAACATTTACTCACACAGGTTTAAGGGGCTGACATAATTTGTCTGCCCTTTTTGTTTTTCCATTAAATCTATATCGACATATCCATCTAAAGTAAGTTGATATACTGCATGTATTCTATTTTTTGTATTACTTTTTTGAATAATATTGCTGATATCTTTTTTTATTGTGTAGTAACTATATTTTAAAATATTGCCAATTTCTTTATTTGTATAACCTAAAGCTGCTAAGTTGAGCACTTGAATTTCTCTGTTTGTAAAAATTATTCGTTTTTCCATATTAATTCAAATCCGGAGAGTAATAGACTAAATCGTTATCGCGTTCACGATAGAATAAATTTATAATACATACAAAAATAAATATATGCAAGAAGATGTAAAAAAATTAATATGTTTAATGACCGGAAAAACATATAAAATGCTGCGAGGTAATAAAAGTCAGTATGTAATAGGTGCAGAATATGGTATTCCGAGTTCAGTCATAAGTGAGCTTGAAAGAGGGAGAAAAGACCCTCAACTGACAACAATATTCAAATTAGCAGAAAGTTGTGGTCTAAAACCTTCAGAGTTTGTTGCTAAAATAGAGGAAGCTCTGCCTAGTGATTTAAAAGTTTGTGATGATTAGTGCTCAAAGCTTAGCAATTTCAATCCGCGTTTTTGTTTTTCATGTTGAATATCCGGTAATTCGTAGCACTTAATACATCTTGCTTCATATGTTTCATCTCCCCCAATCATAATTAGTGGAGAATTTTTATCAGCAGGTTTTCCATCAATTAGTCTTTGAGTTCTTGTAGCATTTTCACAACCACATTTCATACACACAGCATGAAGTTTGTCTACTTCTGTTGCGATACACATTAATTGAGGCATGCTGCCAAATGGTTCAGCTTTAAAATCCAATTCAAGACCTGTTCCGATAACTTTTTTACCTTCTTCCATAAGTTTAGAGATAACTTTTACAATATTACTATCAAAAAATTGTAACTCATCAATAGCAATCACTTCATCTTCAGGTTTTACGACGGATAAAATTTGAATAGAATGTTTAACTTTTATAGCATCTAACCAAAGGCCATTTCTTGACTCTATATAATCACCTTTAGCACGAGTATCAACATCAGGAGAAATAACTTTTACTTTCTTTTTTGCAATAATACAACGTTTAATTCTTCTTAATAATTCTTCTGTTTTTCCACAACTCATTGGTCCTGTGATTAACTCAAAAGAATATCCATACATAAGTTATTTTCCCCTATTTCCCAAAAATTTTTACAATACCTATTGTACACCTGTAAAAAGGATTTTGAAAGTAAAATTTTGTAAAAATAAAGGTTGATTAATGCAGAATTTTATCACGTAATTTTTTAAGACCGGCACCATAGAAGTATTTTAATTGTTCCGGGAAATTGTCTTCTATATCTATTAAAAACATATCTCGTGCAATAAAAGCTTTTATTAGATATACGATTTCAGGATTTTTTGACCATAATGCATCAGCATCGACATTTTTTTTAGGTTCAATTTTGCCAAAAATACCTTCTTCATTGTCTGCTGTCATAAAAATGAATCTATCACCCACATAATGTTCAAGCATTCTTGATGTATCATTTTTAAAAACTGTACCAAAGTTTGAAGAAAAATTGTCATATCCGACTATTTTGATTTCAATTCCTCTGTTATATGCATTTTTTAAATGATTTTCAATATATTTATAATCCTGTGACCATATTTCAATATAAATATTTTTTCGAGCATTATTAATAATTTCAATAACTTTACTTATAATTTTAGCTCTTCCAATGATAGTGTGTATAGGTTCAGAATAATTTTCTTTTACATTAGGAAGTCTTTTTTCAAGAAAATCAATAGTTGAATCAATTTTTCTTTTAAATCTTTTAGTTAAATCTTTTGGCTTTATAGGCGTATATGTAATCGGTTTGTCTCCTGAAGAAACCACAATATGTTGGGCTTCAAGAGATTTTAGAGTATCATAAGCTCTTGCTTGTGGGATATCTGCTATTTTAGAAATCTCATAACCAGTAGCAGGATACTTTTTCAGCAGAGCAAGATATACTTTTGCTTCATAGCTGTTAAGTCCGATCTCTTTGAGTTTTTCTATAACTTCTTCCATAGCTGAATTTTAGCAAACTTTTTGTATATTGGCAAATTTTCAAAAACCTAAGCACGAGGGTGTGCTTCATTATAAACATCTTTCAAATGTTGTGTTGAAATGTGCGTATAAATTTGTGTATTAGAAATACTTGCGTGTCCTAAAAGTTCTTGTACTACACGCAAATCAGCTCCATTTTCAATTAAATGTGTTGCAAAACTATGTCGAAAAACGTGTGGAGTAACATGTTTTGGTAAATTGATTTTTTCGACAATATCATTTATTACGTTTCTGATGGTTCTTGTCTGTAATCTATACCCTGTGTTGTTAATAAAAACAGGAGAATCTTCATTTGGCTCCCCCACAGGAAAACCTTTTGGAATAAGAGCTCTAGCTGTTTCAATATATCTTTCTAAATATGATTTAGCCCTGTCTGTGACAAGAATAATTCTTTCTTTTGCACCTTTACCAAAAACTCTGATTTCATTATTTTCTAAATTCAAATCTCCAAAATTTAATCCGGACAATTCTGATACACGCATACCTGTTGCCCAAAGAAGTTCTAATATAGCCCTATTTCTATAACCTGAAGGTGTCTCAATTTTTGTATTATTTAGAATTTTTTCTACTTCATCAGGGGTAAGGAATTTGGGTAGTGATTTTGGGCGTTTTGGTGTATTTAAATTCATCGCAGGATTAGAATCAATTTTTCTTTCTCGATACAAAAATTTATAAAAAGTTCTAATACTAGCAATTTTTCTTGCGATTGTGGTTTTCTTATAATTGAATTTCTGAATAAAGTGTAAATAATCTCTGATCTTTGAAAAGTTAACATCTTCACAAGATTGCTCGTCCATCCAGACAAGGAAGCTTAAAATATCGCTACAATAAGCTTTTGCTGTATGTTTCGAAAAGTTTTTTTCTACAATTATGTACGATTTAAAATCTTCTAAATCTTGTTTTGAATTAATATTGATACCCATTATCTACATCATTCATATTATTGCTTTTTAATAATAGATATTATACAATACTTTTAGCAGAATTAGAATAGTTTACTATAATCAATTTCATAAAAATCTCAGGAGATAAAATGAATTACAAAAAAATATTAGTAGCATCATTTGCGACATTAATGACATTATCCACAACAACAGCGGTTAATGCAAAAGAATTACAAGCTCAAGTACAGAAAAATCCTTCAAATACAACGAAGGTAAATACTTCTGGTGTAAATGTTGCTTCTACGACTAAATATCCGGAAATAGCAAAATTAATAGAGTATAACAGGTACTCAGAAGCAGACTCAAAACTAAGAGAAATATTAAATAAAGATCCTAATGATATTACAGCGATAGCTTTGCGTTCAGTATCTATGGCGAAACAGTATAAATTAGCTCCTGCTCAACAAGAAATTGATAAATGGATAAAAAAATATCCTAATAATCCTGATTTGCATTATGCACAAGGTGTTGTATATATGATGCGTCAAACTTCATCAGATGTTGACTATATTAAAAATACGAGAGGTTTGATTAATTCTGCAATAAAAGAATTCGTAAAAACTGTAAATTTAAATACAAATTATTATCCTGCATACAATGCTATGGGGGTTGCGACTTTAAAATTAGGTAACAGAAAAGATGCAAGAGATTTGTTCAATGCAGCGTTAAAAATCAACCCATCTTATGCTGTAGCTTATGATAACTTAGGTGTGCTAGAGATGATGGGTGGTAACCTTGATGGAGCGGAAGCTTATTTCAAAAAAGCTATGCAATACAATTCTCACAACCCAACAGCTTGGTATCATATGGCTCAAGTAGAAACAAGACGAGGTAAATATTCAGATGCGTTAACTTGGATTAACCACTCAATCCATGTTAATCCAAATTCTTCACCTGCATTGAATTTACAAGGTGAATTATATTTAAGACAAGGAAACCAAGCCGCTGCGATAAATTCTTTCAAAAAAGCAGTGACAGTAAAGCCTGAAAATTCTCGTCCATATCTGAATTTGGCAAATATTTATGAAAACAGAGCTGACGAAGAATTTGCAATGGAACAGTTAAAAACAGTTTTGGCAATCAATCCAAATTATCAAGAAGGTAAATTAAAGATTGCAAACTTAGCACTTCATACAAGAAAATATGAACAAGCACTTGATTACTATTCAAGACTTGTTGGGGATGAAAACTATAATGAAGATGCTATTGTAGGTTTAGCAAATACATATTACGAAATGTCAAAAGACAGAGGTAATAAAGAAGGTATTACAACTAACAAAGAATTATACCTTGCTTATGATTATGTAAATAAAGCTATAGAAAAGTGTCCTGAAGATTTAGAACTTCACTTAGCAAAATTAAAACTTGCAAGTCTGACTCATCAAACTGCTTTGTCAAAAGATAGTTTGAACTACATTATTCAAGCTGCGGGTAATAACTTAATGGATAGCATAATTAAAGGTGAAGCATATCTTGCTTTAGGTAGAGAAAAAGATGCTGTATATACTTTTGAAAATGCAGTAAATTTTGCAAACAGCGTAGATGATGACTTGTATTTGGCTGAAATACTTGTTCATCACAAACAATTCAGAACAGCAAGAACTGCCTTGAAAAAAGCTTTAATGAAAGATCCTGATAACATTATTGCGAAAAACGGTATAGGATATATTGATTTGTGTGAAATTAAGTCAAATGAATTCTTTGATGTTGCTCAACGTCAATTTAAAGAAAAGAATTATGCATCTACAATTGAATATTGTAACCGTGCAATAGACTTCTTCCACAATAGTCCTGCTATAGCAAAATTAAAAGCTCAAGCGTATGAAAAAGAATTGAATTATCGTGGAGCAGTTAAATACTATCAACAGTATTTAGCAATGAACCCTAATGCTTCAGATAAAGATCAAGTAATGAAAAAGATTAATAAATATAAAAGAAAAGCACAATAACCAGACAGATGAAAAAATTTGATATAAGAAAATCATTTGAGATTTTTTGGAGAGAGCCCTTAAGCGTATTGACTGAGGGCTTGTTCCAGCTTGTGAATATCGAAGATAATATTTTTTGTAAAAAACCGTCTGTGAATGTTGATTTTGTTAACAAAAAAACTCAAATTACGGTTGTTAACAGTGAAAAAATGTATAATATTTTTCAAAATGTTTTGTACAAAAATAAACTTAAGGAGCAAAAAGAAAAGCACTTGGTTACAAAGTAATTTTTTACTTTTTTATGATATTATCTTTTTATGGCTAAACAAAAATACATGCAAGCAAAATTTTTAATAAGTGCTGAGAAATTGTCTCAGTGTCCTGATTATACATTGCCTGAGTTTCCGCTTTTGGGTCGTTCAAATGTTGGTAAATCATCTTTTATTAACGGCTTGGCAAACCACAAAAAATTGGCAAAAACTTCAAATACTCCAGGCAAGACTAGATTGATTAATTTTTTTCAATTTGCTAATGAATTTATGATTGCTGATTTGCCGGGATATGGTTATGCAAAAGTTTCTAAAGAAGCTCAGAACAGATGGCAAAAATATTTAGAAGAATATTTGCTCAAAAGAGAACAAATAACATCTCTTGTGCAATTAATCGATGGAAGACATGAAATTCAAAAAAATGATTACCAAATGCGTGAATGGATAATGGCTTATAATTTACCAATATTCACTGTTGTGACAAAAATGGATTATGTGCCAAAGTCTAAGACGTTAAATGTTATAAAAAACGTGGAAAAAGAATTTGGTGGTGTAGTTCTTCCTTTCAGTGCAGTAGATAGTAGATATAATGAAAAGATTTTTGAACATATTTTAAATTTCAATTCATCTAAATAGAGGATTAAATCTCCCTTTTTGCGTTTTATAATGAATATGGGTTAGTAATCGAAATTTTTTCAGGGAGAGTCTTATGGAAGTTGAAAAAGTCTCTGCAAGTAAGAAAGAATTTTATCCTCAAACTAATGGTGATATTTCAGAATCAATTACGAAGGCTTGGACAGAGCAGGCTATGGAATGCTATTCAATAAAATGTGATTGCAAAAAATGCTCTCTAGCAAAAGGTAATTACTCTTTCAAGTGTCAAATGCCTCGTGTGATAGATATTTTAATTGGTGTAGTAGGAAAACCTAAAATGAATCCAATATAGCAACTCCTTTTCTATAAACAGCTTTAAAGGCTGTATTGCATTGTGACCATTAATAATTATTGTAAAGGCGGCATTTGTCGCCTTCTTTATTTTTATTTTGTTTTTGTGTATTATAATGTATGTATGAAGAAGATAGTTATACTTGTATTAATGTTAAGTTGTACAATTTTACCCTCGTTTGCAAATGTTACTAAAATATCTGCAGATGAAGCGTTCAAACTTGCGTTAAATAATAATTTGGCACTCCAAGCAAAACGAAAAGAAATTCAAATACTTGAACAAGAAGTAAAAATGGCTAATGCTCTAAAAAACCCTCAAGCACAAACAAATATTTTGATGGGATCAATTGGTACATCTAATGCCAGCCAAGCAGGTATTGCATTGCCTATAGAAATAGCTAAAAGAGGTGTTCGTAAAAAAGTCGCTATTGCCAATTTGCATCTTGTGCAAAATCAAGTAAGACAAGAAGAATTGAACTTGAAAATACAAGTAATGAGTGCATACTTTGATGTTGTGTATATGAAATCAGTTGTTTCAATTTTGCAAGAAAGAGAAAAACTTTTTAAAAATATGAAACTGATTTCAGAAGCAAAACCAAAATCTTCTCCAAATTATGAAATAGACAAACTTCAATCTGATATCAAGCATAAAAAACAAATTATTTTGTTAAATAAAGCAAAAGCAGAACTGTTGCATGCACAATTCCATTTTAATGATACATTGAATTTGCAAGATTCAACAGTAATGTATGATACAAGAGAAAATTCTCTGTTTGAAGATCATATAACATTACTTGATTTAAAACTTCCTGATTACCAAACAATTGAAGAAATTGCTATGAAATTTAGTTATTCAATCAGAATAGCTGACAATAATATTGAAAAATCAGAGAAAGAATTAACTGTTGCTAAACATAAGGTTATTCCTGATTTGAATTTAATGGGAGGATATGCCTTTTCTGGTGATGGAAAGGCTCAAGGTGCTTATGTTGGAGGCGGTGTTGATCTTCCTATTTTTTATACATACAGACCAGAAATTAAACGTGCAAAAATTGTTCTTGAAAGAGCAAAAATAGATAAATTGTCTTTTGAAAATAAATTGAAATATGCATTAAAAGAGGATTATAACCAATTTAAATATGCAAAAGAAAATATGGCATACTATAAAGATATTATGAAAGAATCTGATAATATTCTTAAGATGTCAGAAAAACGATATGCAAATGGGCAGACAAGTTTGTTGAACTTGTTCATCATAGAAAATGCTCATCAAGAGATGATTAATGAATATATAAGTGCAATGCAGGTATATTACCAAGCTTATTTAGATTTAATGCATAATATGGGTCATGATATTCTGCTTGACGATACAGTATTTGATGATTTATAAAAAAAATCGCCATGTTATGGCGACTATGTATTGTTTGTATTAAGTTGTACTATCTCCAAATCGGTAGCCGTAAATCTCTTAACAGTTGGTTACTGAAAAGCGATTCCTTCTTTGTTAAGCTTAATAAGCTTAGCTAGATGCCATTCTCTGGCCTTGATATCCTCAATATTATTTTTAATTTCTTCAAGCTCTGCCAAAAGAGTTGCTAAATCTTTTCTTTGAGGAACAAATTTATCATTTTGTTCTTCTTTTTCTTCCAGAGGTTGAAATTTGTAGTCGTCATCACTCCAAGAAGGAAGAAAGCAATAATTGTCGAATAAATCTTTTTCGTTCATTGCACACATATCCTATATTAACAGCTTACACTTCAATAATTCTGACTAAGAATCTTTTTGAGAAATGAATGAGTGGAATAAATCAACAAGATCAAATTTGCCGTATTTGAAAGAATATGGTTTGTTTGCATATTCACTATCTGTAATTCTTTGCAAATCTTGTACTTGTTTGTAATCAAGTGAATCAAAATTGAAACTTGTCATTTCTCCATAATCAATCATTAAATCTTCCATATCCAAAACTTTTTTTTCGTCCATTGTATACACACTCCTTATTAATTGTGATTACAAAAATTGTATCGACAGTTTTTTATAAAAACTTTAGGATTTTAATTTCTTTCGTTACATATTTTTACAAATTACAAAAAAAAGCCGACAAATGTGAGTCTTTGTCGGCCCATTACTTTAAATTTTGCTTTAAAGTAAAGAGGTGATGATTATATTTTGTTTTTAGTGTTAGTATAAGTGGTTTTAGTTTTG
>CASECH010000001.1 GCA_949286405.1 uncultured bacterium | reverse complement strand
TTTCGGGGGGGGGGCGATTATTTAGCCGCAGAAAGGAATTTTTTACCCCATTGTAAAAGAGAAAAAATATGTTATACTAGTGATATAAAACATCACTTTAAAAGTATAAAAAACGGATTTACCTTAGCAGAAGTATTAATTACTTTAGGTGTTATTGGCGTTGTCGCTGCAATGACTTTGCCATTGGTTATTAATAATATCCAAAAAAAAGATTATTCAGTTCGTCTCAAGAGATTTCATAGTATGTTTAATCAGGCAGTACGTTTTTCAGTCGTAGATAATGGAGAAGTTTCTGGTTGGAATAATCAGGTTTTATATCATGATTCAGAGGATTTGTACAGGTGGTTTGAGGAATTAATTTCTCCATATATGGTTACTGTAAAAAATTGTCGAGAAGGTAAATCTAGTTGTGTTGCCGAATATAAAATTTGTAATTTAAAAACTGGTATTTGTCGTACTCCAGGCGAAATAACTAAATCAAGTATTTTATATGTTTTTCCTGATGGTACTTTGATGACTGCAGTAACTGGAGGAAATTATGATTCAGATACTGGTTTTACAAATGGAGGGATTGGGTTAGAGATTGCTTATGATGTAAATGGTTATAAAAAACCAAATGTTGTAGGTAAAGACATATTTTATTTTACTTTTCTTTTTAATGAAAAAGATGAAAATTTTTTAGTTTGTACTGGATTTGTTGATAAAAGTTTATCAGTAAATTCTAATACATCACGTGATATTTTGTTAGATTCTTGCAAAATTCAACCATCTACTTGCGGATGTTTGTTGATGTCAGATAATTTTGAGTTTAAAAATGATTATCCTTGGTAAAGTAAAATGTGTATAAGTTGGGGGATTAGGATCAGCCTTGGGATGTAAGCATAAATGTAATTAGAGCTTTATTTATTATTTAAAACAGTCCGATAATTTTTGTTTTTATTGGACTGTTTTGGTTGTTGGCTATTTAGTTATTATTTATCAAAGAAAAAGTTTGTAATTCTCTTTAGTAATGAAGGTGTTTTTTCATTGTATGAATTAAGTTTAAGGTTGTTTTTTTTCTGCCCGAATATATTGTAATATATCGAATTTTCTTCTATTTGTTTGAAATCATTTGGTAAATTTTTTATACATTTTTCACTTGGTAAGAATAGTCTTACCAGTATAGATGATATGTAGGAGTTGTTATCTGGTGACATGTAAGGAAATGCTGTGCATATTGCTTGGTTTCCTTGTCCTTTTTGAGTTATATTTTGAAATTTGGTCGGATACAGCCTTTTTATAAGATTATTGAATATGTTTTCATGATGATAATTTTTAGCTATATTTTCTTCTAAAACTATTATATTATCACAGTTTTCTCTTGAGGCATCAGATATATGTTTTTGAATAAAATTGATACCGTTTTTTGTTGCAGAAATCGGGGCAAATATGATGTGTTGTTTTTTTGAAATATATGGAGCTTCTTTATAGTATTCTCCGATTTCTATCATTGATTGACCTGTTCCTGCAATATCGTCAAGTATTAAAAATGTTGAATTTTCTGGTAAGCTGTTAATATCTGCTATTTCTGTTAATTTTATAAATTTATTATCCGGAATATTGAATAATTCCTTATACATTTTGTTTATAATGTCATAGCTTTTAGGTTTTTCTAAAATATTTTCAATAACATATAGATTTTCATATGGAAGATTGTTTTCTTTCATATAAGTTTTGATTTTGTTGTTTATTTTTTTTAGGTCTTCGATAATACTTTGTTTTGAATATATATTTACATTGGCGTCATAGTATTTTGCTATTGATTTGCTTTGTCTGTTATAGTCGTATTTATCGAAAGAATATTTTTCAGCTATTGATTCAATGGCTGCTTGTATTGCTTCTTTTGTCGGGATAATCGGACTCATTTGTTCAATTATTGTTGATTTTGTACAAGGAGTATCTGTTTTTAAGGTGTAGACGTTAAGTCCCAATTTTTTTAGCGGATTTTCAATTTGATTATTTAATATAGAGCTTACGCATTCTTCAAATGTTGAATTTTTATTTTTTAGTTGAAATATTTTTGCTTCGTTAAGTATATTAACTGTTAGTTCTGAGAGCTTGTTGTTATCATTAAATAAATTAATTCCGTCTGAAAATCCTTCAAGGTTTATAAATAATGCATTTTTTAGAATTGGGTTATCTTTGTTTATTTTTAGTTTTTTCATCAACTCTTCATTTGTTGCATCTTTTTTGGTAAATATAATTCCAATTTTTTTATTTACAGAGTTGTTTAAAGTGAATAAATTTCTTCTTTTTTGAAAATAATTAAAATATTTATATAATTCCCCAAGGTTTGCAAATTCAGTTACTTCTTGCTCTTTAAGTTTTTCTCCTATGTTTTGCATTGATTTGTAACTTGAAAATTGTGTTAATTTTTTTATTGTCACAATTATTTCTTCTTCAGTTGCATCTTTGCATTTGTGCATAACTTCATTGATAGCATTATTTAAGTCTGAAATTGTGAATATTTGTAATTTGTTACTAATTTTTTTGTATATGCTATCAATATATTTTTCAATATGAGAATTTAACTTGTTTTTAGTTATTGGATTAATATTTTTGTCAAGTTGTACTGTAATTCTTTTAAAGTTTAACCAATCAGGTTTATTTTTGTTATGTGGAAGTTGTATGTCCACTAGAAAGAAATTTTCTCCTTTACTGTTACTATAAAATTCTATTTCCCTTAGATCTTTCCCGTATAGTTCTTTTAGAGCTTTTGCTTTCTGTACTATTTTTTCCCAATTAAGATTTGGATTTTTAGTTATGGCTTGTGTAGTATGTGGTACTACATTACATTTTGCAAGTTCTATAAATATGTTTAATTGTTTTTCATTTAGTTTAGATATTTCTAAGATATAATCAGGTGTATAGTTCCATATGCCAATATCCCTTTTGGATAGTATAATTGGCTCCAATTCCTTCAATTTTTCATGTCTAATCGCTGCGAAAGCTGAAATTTTATGTGCAGGTATTCTTAATGCTTCAGTTAGATCTTTCTTAGATGCTATGTCATATAAATATTTAAATTCAGTTTTTTTCTTATTTTTAAGTTCGTTGATAAAACTTATGCTATATCCTTCAAGATTTAAAAAATCTTTTGCAATGTTCATTTTTCCTGGAAATAGTTTTGCAATATCTTTATCATCAATTGGTGGAATGTGATAAAAATCATCAAATAATGACTCAAAATTTAAAGGTTTCATTCCCTGGAAATTTATTCTACTATTTGAGTTTGTTTTCTTAATATTATATTTAAGATTATTGGGATAATTTTGTATGATCATTTCATCTACATAAGGTATATAAATTTATTTTTTTGCCGGAAAATTAAAAATTTTGATTTGAACTTATATTTTCAATGATTTCTTCTATGTGGGGTTTAATTTTGTAAAAATTAAATCTGTTTTGCAAAGACGGTGTATTGATATTATTGTATGAATTGCATAAATATTTATAGATTTGTTTGATTTCATTAAGTGATTGATTATTTAATTCTTTTTTTGTTGAACTTTGTTTAATTAAAATTTTATTTATTTCGTTTAAACAGTTAATTAAATCACTAACATATTGTGATTTTGCGTCATGCCAAGGTTCTACTTCTTGGTTTTTTACTGGCTGGTATGACGGATCTATGTCCGGTAAAAAATTGGGCTTTCGTCTGACGTTGAAGTTGCCTTTACCGGTCATTATCGTATCTAGTATATTAAACCATACCAGTTTTGTTTTTTTTGATAGCCCTAGAATATTTTGATTCTCATTGGATGCTGATATTGTATTTCCTAAATTAAAAGATACTCCTACTGTTGCATAATCTTTATAAGATGAAAGTAGTAGTGCAGATTGTATTTTTTTTAAAATATTTTGTTTTTCGGGAACTAATTTGATTTTTGGTTCAATTGTATCTTCATTAAATCGTTTTAAGAGTTTTAAAAAATCTACAGCGAAAATATTCTTTTTCTTGTTCCCCCAGATTTCATCTGATTTAAATAGTTGTTCAGCACCTTTTAGTGATTCTCCTGTATAGCAATAATCTATTAAAATATAATTTTTTCCTGATGTGTCAATGTCTTTTGGGGTTAAGTTATGTAATTCTAAGAATTTTTTTAAGTTTTTTGTACCTTTGTTATTTTTTATATTATTAGTAAAACTTTTATATTCAGATAATTCACTAGGGTTAGTAAAAAATCTATTTGTAACACTCATTGGTATATTAACTACTTTGTCTTCACCAATTTTTAAGCTAAGTGCTTTACCAATGCTGGACAAAGACCTTCCAATGGGTATGACTACATAATTATTTTTTCCGAATCTATTGTCAAATGTATTTTTTATGCAATCAGCTGCATATGCATGAATTTCACCAATTCCGAATAAATTCACTGGGTCTTTTGTAGCTAATAATTGAAACTCTTGTCTTAATCTATGTTTTTGAGTTTCTGTAAGTTTCGAGTATTCTTCTATTGAAAAATTTTTAAATTTGCTAATTGGATCACTACAAAAATGTTTAATAAAAAATCCGCAGCTTATTTTTCCGTTAAAATTTATATTTTCATTAAATTTAGTATTTGTGTTTTTCTTTAATAGTTCTGTTTTATTTTTATCGTATGTGTAGTTATAGTAATAGTTATATTTATTTGTATTAGATATTGAGATTTTCATATGATAGAGCAAAAACAAAAAAAGTTTTTTTTTGCTAGTCCAAAGTATAAAATTATTATATTTAAATTTAGTTAAAACATTTAAATGTTGAAAATTTGGAGTTGATGATGTATAATAAATTTGTTGGATATAAAAAAGGAGCTCGTATGAAAGACATTTGTATGAATTTCGGGGGGGGGCGATTATTTAGCCGCAGAAAGGAATTTTTTACCCCATTGTAAAAGAGAGAAGATATATTATACTAGTGATATGAAACATCACTTTAAAAGTATAAAGAAAGGATTTACCTTAGCAGAAGTATTAATTACTTTAGGAGTAATTGG